>JBBKXO010000316.1:0-7385 GCA_037969525.1 Burkholderiales bacterium
TCCGCGCCCAGCCCGGTCAATCGGTCGGCCACTTCCGGCGTTTTCAGTCCTTCGGCAATTGCCGCATTCAGCTTGTTGATGATGGCCGCCGGGGTGCCAGCGGGGGCGAAAACACCGTACCAGGAATTAACGCTGTAGTCGGGAACGCCCGATTCTGCGACCGTTGGCACATTGGGCAGCAGCGGCGAGCGCCGGGTGCCTGTCACCGCGATTGCGCGCATCCGTTTCGCCTTCACCATCGGCAGCGCCGGCGGGAATCCCAGAGAAGCCAATTCGATGTGCCCGGCAATTACGTCGGTCACCACTGGGCCTGCCCCTTTGTAGGGGATATGCACCATCTTCACTTTGTACACGACGTTGAGCAGTTCGATCGCGAGATGGTTGGGCGAACCGGTATTAGCACCAAAATTTAAGGTGCCCGGTTGCGCCTTTGCCAGCGCAATCAGTTCGCGAATCGATTTTACCGGCAGCGACGGATGCACAACGATGATGCTGGGAAAGGTCGCGCCCTGGATCACCGCAGCGAGATCCTTGCTCATGTCGTAGGGCAGATTCTTGTAAAGGCTCATGCCGATGGCCTGCGGAATGCCCGCGGTCAACAGCGTATAACCGTCTGGCGGAGCCTTGGCGACGAAGTTCGACCCAATGTGGCCGCCGCCACCAACACGGTTCTCGACCAGCACCGGCTTGCCAAGACGATCCGCGAGATCGCGGCTGACTAGCCGCGCCAACAGGTCCGCTGAGCCGCCGGGCGATAGCGGCACCACCATGCGAATTGCCTGAGTCGGATAATCTTGCGCGTGCGCGGCCAGCGCGCAGCTGACCAGCAACAGAAATGACACCGTCAATTTAACCGATTTCATGTTTGTTTTCCTCCTATGGTTCATTGCATTGCGTGGATACGAAATCCATCGCGCGTCTGCTATCACTGACAACTATGCAAAGTCGTATAGCCTACGCGGATTATCGGCAAGTATCTTTTTCTGCAGCGCCGCATCGTCCGTCCACAGTGACAGGATGTCGAGCAGGTCGCCGTCATTTGGCATCACGAAATTCGCCGGCATGTGGCCAGGCACCGCCGGATGCGGCCAGTCGCTGCCCCACACTAGGCGATCGGGCGCTGTAGCAATCAGCTCCTGCGCGAACGGCGTTACGTCATGCCATGGATATGGCAATTCCGACAGACGGTACGGCGCGGAAAGCTTGGCCCAAAACTTTCCTTCCTGCATCAACTTCAGCATTGCCTGAAATCCAGGATTAACGATGCCAGCAGCAGCCGGCACATGCCCCATGTGATCGAACACCACATCAACCGGGAGCTTGCGCAGCCGCGGCGCAATTTCGTCGAGCGTACGCGCATCGGTATGCAATTGCACATGCCACTTGAACCCGGCGACGCGCGTGGCAATCGCTTCCAGATCCTCCAGCACCAACCCGCTTTTCGCGAACAGGTTCACGCGCACACCGCGGAACCCGCCTTTATGCAGACGCTCAAGTTCTTTATCCTCGACATCAGTCGGCACCACCGCGACACCGCGCCAGTCGCCGTGCATTTCATTTAGCGTGTCGAGCTGGCGTTCATTGTCCATGCCATACACGCTGGGCGTAACAAGCACTGCGTTTTCAATACCGAGCAGTGCCAGCAACGCGCGATACTGCTGCAGCGTGACATCAGGTGGCGTGAACAAACGTTTCGGTGAAAATGGATAGCGTGCAACGGGTCCGAAAATATGCGCGTGGCAATCGATCGAGCCTGATGGTGCCTTTAGTTTGGGTTTACGCGGCGCAGCATCAGGTCCATCGCAGACGGGAATACCGTCCCGATCCACTGGTTGTGCAGTAGTCATCGAAAATCCTTTGATCGACTCGGTGGAAAGCATAAAACGATTGTAGAGGAATGGATACGTCGGTCCAAACAAGAGTCCACAACCCGCTCGGTTTATTTAAGTTTGATGCCCCGTCACAGCGATGTTTTACACGATATGGATGCGATACCCTATTGACGATCTGCTTTATCGAACCCGATGCGGCGTGTAGTCTTGGTATTGTTCACAACATGGGGAAGCAATCATGGCCCTTAAACTGCGCCGCCTGTCCAACGCTCTCGGCGCCGAAATCTGCGACATCGACATCACCCAGCCGATGAGTGAAAGCACCTTCGGCGACATTCATCGCGCCTTCCTCGATTACGGCATCATCCTGCTACGCAACCAGGACATCACCCGCGAACAGCACATTGAATTCAGCCGCCGCTTCGGCGAACTGGATGATCACCAGTCGCTGCCGCGCGACCGCCACCCCGATTACCCGGAACTGCTGCTGGTCACCAACCAGCCCAATCCGGACGGCACACCGTCAGAGTCGCGCTACACTGGCCGCCTGTGGCACACGGATCTGTCATACACCACGCATCCCGCCCTGGGCTCTCTGCTGCGCTGCTTCAAGCTGCCCGAGGTCGGCGGCGACACGCTGTTCGCCAACATGACCATGGCCTACGATGCGCTGTCCGCAGGCATGAAAAAAATGATTGCCGATCTGCACGGCATCCATCTGTCCGGTACGCGCAAGATCAACGAGCAGGCTGCCGGCGCGGTGCGGCAGGCGGAAGTCATGCGCCTCAACCCGCCGATCGCCCAGCCTGTAGTACGCGTGCATCCGGAGACCGGACGCAAGGCGCTGTACCTCGGTGAAAAAGTCAAACGCTTCGAGGGCATGACCGAAGAAGAAAGCAAGCCGCTGATTGATTATCTGAACCAGCACGCAACGCGACCGGAGTTTGTTTACCGCCACCAGTGGCGCGAGAACGACATCGTGGTGTGGGACAACCGCTGCACCATGCATCAGGCGCTGGGCGATTTCGACGAGACCCAGCTGCGTCATCTGGAGCGCGCGACGGTAAAAGGCAGTCCATCGGGTTACGTCGTCGCAGCCTGACCGCCATCGACCTTTAGTGCACGGGACTTTGAATATCCATTGCAGTACCGCCATGCTGAATATCCGGACCGCCCAATTCGCGTAACTTAAGCCTGGCGACCCCGGCTTTCAGCTGCAGGCGAGCTTCCAGTTGTTGTCGTCCACGCTGCCGGGGATGATGGGCTTCCAGTCGTCGGACATGCCGCCGTCTGCGTGCACAACCTTGCCGCTGGCCATGCGCCCGGCATGAAAAGCGAATTGGAGTACACGGCTGCGCTCGTCTCTACAGTCGTATTCACGCTGCGTTCTGGATGATAGATACTGCCGGCCACTGCTCAACACCCGCACAGACTTGTAGTCGTTCATATGCCACATCGTCGCCACGTTGCCGTCGCGGCTGATGGTGGCGGGATCAACGAAAATGTCAAAACTGCCATCGGCCGAATGGCCAAACGGCAACCACTCGGCAGCAGCACCGCTACTTACGATGCCCAGCAGCAGGACTCCCATGATTTTGTGCATGTCTCCTCCGGGCCTGACTGACGCCCCGGTTGCACGCGGAGGTCGGGTCGGGCCTCGAACTGGCGCCTTCACGCAACCGCCCGGATTGCGGGGCAGAATAAAATCCGCTAGCGGCAATATTAATAGCTGACGGCGGCACAGGGCAACCGCGGATCGCCGTCTGCGTCACCCAGTGCAGCGTTAATCAGCTGATTTTTTTGAATCCGGCCTTCTCGTATTTGGCGACGCAATCATCGAGCGTGAGGTCGCGCGCGATGACACCAAACCAGAGAGCCACGCTTTGCGACACCTCGCACTTGACGGTTTCCCCCTGATCGTTTTTTAAAACCACGATCTTGCCCGAACAACCGCTCAACACGACGAGGGCCACGGCCAACTGCATCAGACGGGCGACATGCATTTTGATTTCCAGTTCAGAGTGTCGTTGCACAATAGCGGCGTACCGCCGGTTTCCGCCTAAAGCATGGGGCCGGGCTGGCCGAGCGCCTGCTTGGTGAGCTGGCGTATCAACCACTCGTAGGCATCGTCCACCGAGTCCGTGCGGTGCACCAGGTTCACGTCTTCGGCATTGATCGTGCCGTGGCGCACCAGTGCGTCGAAATTGATGATCTCCCGCCAGTACTCCGTGCCGAACAGCACCACCGGCATGCGCTTGGTCATGCGCTTGGTTTGCACCAGGGTCAGGATTTCGAAGAGTTCATCCAGCGTGCCGTAGCCGCCGGGAAACACAATGACCGCCTTGGCCATATAAGCCAGCCAGAACTTGCGCATGAAAAAGTAGTGGAAATGAAACGAGAGTTCGCGCGTCACGTAGGGGTTGACGCCCTCTTCGTGCGGCAGAGAGATGGTCAGTCCGACGTTGCTGCCGCGCGCCTCCGAGGCGCCGCGGTTGGCCGCCTCCATGATGCCCGGCCCGCCGCCGGTGCAAACCACGAAGCGGCGCTGCTGCTCCGGATCCAGCCCCTTGGACCACTGGGTCAGGCGAAAGGCGAGCGAACGTGCCGCCTCGTACCATTGCGAGCCCGGCGCGAAACGCGCCGACCCGAAAAACACGATGGTGTCCTCCACGCCTTCGGCTTCGAGGCGGCTTTTCGGCTCCAGATATTCCGCCAGGATGCGCAGCTCGCGCGCCTCCTTGCTGTTCATGAACTCCGGATTGCGATACGACTTGGTGGATTTCACTCGAATTCCTTTCGCCCGAACGCCTTGTTCGTGGCTTTTATTTCACCGATTTGGCCACGTTCTGCCCGGTCTGGGGCAGCGGAATGATCTCATCATCACGGTCCATCAGCCCCGCCACCGAGCATTCGGGCACGGCGCTGCGGCGCCTGACCATCATCGTGCCGTTGGTATGGCCCTCCATGCCGCAGTATTTCCGCCGCTCCACCTCCAGAAATTCGACCACGTAGGCCTGCGACAGAGCGTAGATGAGGAACATGCCATGCGGCGTCTGCACCCGGGTCGCGCCGCTCGCCGTCAGCCGCCATTTGGTTTCCGGATCAGTGCGTTTGATTTCCAGCGAACAGGTGCGCGGCCGCCACTTGCTGTAATACGCCATGCTGGCAATCTGTCCACCGCGCGCCTCCAGCGCCATGCGGGCATGCAGATCATCGACACCGATTTTGCAGTCAATCTGTTCGAGTTCCCCATCCAGCGCCGTCGGCATCCGGTCGCCTTTCACATCAGCCATCAGGTCGGTCGGATCCGGCTCGATCTCGGGAGACACCACCTGCGGCTCGATTTTCACCGGCACCGGGGGCGGGGGGCGCATTACCAGCGCGGGTTGCGCGCAGGCCCCCAGCAGTATCGTGACCACTGCGAGTACGCCCGTGGTCCGCAGTCCGTAGCTTTGCATGCCGACGAATTGTACGCGCATCCGCAGGACGCGCCTAACTGCGGGTCAGCCCGGCGTCGCAGCCACCACCTCGGCCAGCAGGTCGAGTGCGGCGGCAGTGAAGGCGTGCATATTGGCGATGCGATCGCTGCTCCCGGTTTCCAGCGTGATCGCGCGTTCCACCGACGGGCCCACCACCGCAAAGCACGCATGTCCCGCCGGAAAACCATACCGGCTGCCGGTCGGGCCCGCTGCGCCGGTTTCGGCAAGCGCCCATTCAGTGCCCACACGCTCGCGGGTACGGCGGGCTGCCAGCAGCGCGTACGGTTCGGTGGATGGCGTCATGCCGCGCACATCCTCATCGGTGATCCCCAGCATCGCGCGGCGCAATTCATAGGTGTAGACGACGAGGCCGCCGCGGCAGCAGGCAGAAGCGCCCGGCACTGCGAGCAGCGCGGCATTGATCAGTCCCCCCGCCGATGACTCGGCCACCGCAATCATCTGCCTGCGCGCACTCAGCAGCTCAACCACCCGCGTCGCGCGCGGCAACAACTCATGCATGTGAACCTCCGGCGCCTTTGCGCAGTGTGTCCCAGTTTTTGGGCAGTTTGATTTCCTTGCCCACCGGAAAACCCAGCACGCCATTGTGCGCAAAGATATAGCAACTGTTGCGGCCCAGGTCGCCGGTGACGACGATCTGATAGTCCTCCGGCCGCCAAACGATCGGCACCAGGCGTTGCGGATCGTCGGATTCATGAAACACCTGCGGTATACGGCCTGCTGCATGTTCCTCGGCCAGGTTCCACGTCGGTTTCTGCGTCCAGTCGCGCAGGATGCGTTCGAACTCGCGCGCGGGCAGGCGCGCCTGGGCGAACAACTGCTCCTTGAGTTTTTGTTTCGACCAGCCGCCCGCGGCGATGGTCTCGGCGATTATGGGCGACACCAGGATCAGCGGCCGCAGCGTGTCGTAGCCCTGCCCCACGCTGAACATGATCTGCCACGAGTACTGGCGCACCACGGCGTCGGCCAGGTACGGCAACAGCGCTTCGGGCGTCGCGCCCGACACCGAGGAGATATGGTTGCCGCCGGTGTAACGGCCGATGGCCAGCGCATTGGTGCCTGCGGCAAAACCGAACTCGCTGCAATGGGGCGGCCAGCCGATTTTCGCCGCCACGTCCTCGTTCTCGGCAACGGCCACGCGCCAGGTATTGCCAAACGTCGCCTTGTCATTCTGGTGAGGCAGAAAGCCTGCGACATTCCTGAGATACAGCCGCCAGAAGCGGCCCACTGTAGTGTTGGCCTGGAAACCATCGCGCATCACGCCCTGGGTGTAATTGAATCCAAGCTCCTTGATGATGGGACCGTTCAGCACGATCAGGTTTTCACCGCCCGGCGTGTTGCCGCTGTGCTCGACGCCGTAGTCATGATCGGCCATAGCCTCCACTGCTGCGACCAGCACCGGCATGTATTCGGGCCGGCAGCCCGCCATCACGCCGTTCACCGCCACGCTCCACACCGTTGCCGCCCGATTGTCGGGCAACAACACGCCCAGCACTTCATCGGCCTTGCGGTCGGTGTATCTGAGAAATGCTTCGACCTTCTCGATGGTCGGCGGCACGATGGGCAGGCCATCTGACAACTCATGCGCGAGGAAATATTCATTCACTTCCTCAAAGCTGCCGCTGCAGACGATGTCGCGCGCGCCGGGTTCGCCGCCCACGGCTTTTGCCGTCGGCATTTTCAACAGATTGTCGATCACGCCCTCAAGCGTCAGCTCGCGCACGTTCTGCTGCAGGACCTCTTTGCTTTGCAGTCCGGGATGCCCGCGCACCGGCGCCACCGCGGCGTTGGGATAACCCAGACCCTGCGACGCCGCTTTCGCCAGCGTCATGAAACTCTCACACACCAGCGTCGACGACGGGATGCCCGCCGCTTCCGCCGCCACACTGGCCCGCAACACGGCGGGCGTGCAGCTGCCTCAACAACCCATGCCGGAGACGACGGCGTCGGCTCCCAGCGCTTTGAGTTTTTGCGGCAGGGCTGCGACCACTGCGCGTTCATCACCGCCGTGGGTATTGCCAAACTCGCTGTAGTTAATGAACTTCATGCCGGGATA
>JBBKXO010000317.1:0-6634 GCA_037969525.1 Burkholderiales bacterium
CATGAGTTTGGCGGTCGGTGTCATGGCATTCATCGCACTCGTCGCAGCGCTCTATCTGGCACGCGCTTTCTTTGTGCCCTTGCTGATCGGCATACTCGCAAGTTACGCGCTGCATCCGCTGGTGGACTGGTTGAAGGTGTGCCGCATTCCGCGTCCCGCAGGTGCGGCATTGGTGCTGGTCGTGCTGATCGGCGGCCTGTCCTGGATCGGATTCACATTGAGCGACGATGCCACGGCAATGGTCGAAAGGCTGCCTGAAGCTGCACGCAAGCTGCGGCAGAACCTGAGTGATGCACGAACCAGCGCGCCGACGGCGCTGCAGAACGTGAAGGAAGCCGCCACAGAGATCGAGGGTGCTGCCGCCGACGCGGGTGCGAAGCCGGGGGCGCGCGCTGTTGAAGTTCGGCCAACGGAGCCCACCGCCTGGGTGAGCGATTACGTGTTGGTACAGACCCGGCTGCTGATGACGATAGTCGCGCAAACGCCGATCATCGTGTTGCTCACCTATTTCCTGCTGGCCTCGGGTGCGCACTTCCGGCGCAAGCTGGTGCAGTTTGTCGGTAGTTCGCTGTCGCGCAAAAAAGATGCGGTGCGCATCCTCGATGAAATTGACGCGCAGATCCAGCGCTACCTGCTGGCCGTGCTCCTGTCGAATGCCCTGCTGGCCATCGGCACCTGGCTGGCGTTCGAGGCGCTGGGCATGGCGCAGGCAGGCGTATGGGGTGTTGCTGCCGGGATATTGCACTTCATACCCTACCTGGGCCCGGCATTGATCGCGCTCGCCAGCGGCACTGCAGGCTTTCTCGAATCCGGGTCGTTGCTCTATGGATTCGCCGTGGCCGGAGTGTCACTGCTGGTGTCCGGAGCCATCGGGTTCGCATTCATGACCTGGCTGCAGAGCCGGTTTGCACGGGTAAACGCCGCGGTTCTGTTTATTGCCCTGCTGTTCTTTGGCTGGTTGTGGGGCGTCTGGGGGCTGCTGCTCGGCGCACCGGTGGTCGCCATCGTCAAGGTGGTTTTCGACCGCATCGAACCGCTGAAGCCCGCCGGCGAATTGCTGGGACACTGACCCGTGACTCTGGCAACCAATCATGATGCGTCCCCACGCCCGCGAGGTGTTAACTGGTTAAGCCGCATGCAAGCTGTCCTGGCCGGATCCTTGAATGGCTGGATTGATCATCGCGCCGGCAGCAAAGGCGCAGCCTTGGCCTTTTATGCATTGTTCTCGATGGCGCCCATCCTGGTTCTTGCCATCGCGGTCGCCGGTTATTTCTTCGGTGCCAGTGCGGCCCAGGGCGAGATCATCGTGCAAATGGAAGGACTGGTTGGGCCTAATGGTGCGCAGGCGGTCCAAGCCTTGTTGGCGGGCGCCCGGGACACGCATTCCGGACTCGCGGCGATCATGGTCGCGAGTGTCTTGTTGCTGGTGGGCGCGACCAGCGTCTTTGTCGAACTGAAGGGCAGTCTCGATGATATATGGGGCATCGAGCGCCCCAAAGGCTCGGCCATAATCGCGTTCTTGCGAAATCGCCTCCTTGCCTTCGGGCTGGTTCTGGCGCTGGCTTTCTTGCTGCTCGTTTCCCTGGTGTTCAGCGCAACATTCAGCTTGCTTGAACGTTATGCAGGCGGAGGCTGGAACAGTTCCTACAATTCCCTGGAAATTCTCTCTTCGGTTGTCGCATTCGGAGTCATCGCCTGCATTTTTGCGGTGATCTACAAAGTGCTGCCAAATGCGAAACTTTCCTGGAGTGATGTGTGGATCGGTGCCGCTTTTACAGCGGGATTATTCAGCATGGGAAAATATGTGATCGGCCTCTACCTGGGCAACAGCGGTGTGGCTTCGAGCTTTGGCGCAGCAGGGTCGCTCATCGCATTGTTGCTATGGGTGTATTACTCGGCACAGATATTTTTCCTGGGTGCGGAATTCACCCGACAGTACGCATTGGAATTCGGCAGTCTCCAGCATCGGGTATAGCGCCATGGATAGGCGGGGCATCAACCGGTCTTGGGGAGCTGCCCGCCGCAGAACCCGATGGAATATCCGGAATTCTGATGGTGGGTCGCGCCTGGCTTGTTGCCAACTGACAACCGGCTACCCGTCATGCCCATGGCCGGCACACGGATCCGCATATGTCAGGTCCGCAGGGCATGGATCTCGCGATATAAACACTTAGGGCGACACTAAGGGCGCGATGGCGGTACCGATGGCTTACCCATCAGGTTCATGACAACGCGGGCAAACCGGGTGAGCAGCAGCGTCCGTGTCCCCGGCATCAGCCATCGTTGCAACCTGCCGTGGGACAGGCCAACCAGTGCCAGGCCGATCAGGGTGTAACGGACAGGGTGGTTTTTGACTGCGGTGACACCGGCCTGCGCCCAGCGCAGCGGATCCTGCAATGCATCGAGCTCTGATCGGATCTTCGCACGGTAAAGTGTAGCGCGCGCCTGCAGCAGCTGCCTGCGCAGCGCCAGAATTTCAATGGATTTAATCATCTTGCCCGCGCAACAATCGCAAGTCGTTCGCGAATTCGCTTATCGTCGCGGCGAAAGGTGGCGGGCTGTTGCGGTGAATTGCCCGCAGGCGCATCAGCGCCGTGACGCCGATTGCCAGGTAAAGTGCGGTGACACCGCCGGCAGCAAGCATGCGGTGCGTATCCCAAAAGAGCACGATCACCAGAAATGCTGCCAGCAGCATGCCCATGGTTATGAACAGGGCGGCCACGATCAGCAGAATGATTTTTTGCTCATTCCGTGCCTTGGCCTCCTGGAACTCGACGGCGATCAGTTCGGCCCGGTCGCAAACGAGCGCAATCAGACTTGCACCCAGCGCCCGCAGTGGGCCGGGCCGACTGGTGCCGGGCGGGTTTTGCGACGTCATGGGCGCAGGCCCGATCAGCGGCGCCCCAGCAGTATGCCGATCACCATGGCGAGGCCGGCCGCAACGCCGATGATCTGCCAGGGATTTTCATGCACATACTTATCCGTTGCCTGTGCCGCAACCTGGGCCTGTTCGGTCGTGGTTGCCTGGAGATTGCGCAGCCGGTCCTTGGCGCTGGCCAGGCTTTGTTCCACGCTGGCGCTCAATGCGCCGGCGTTTTGTCCGCCGGCTTTGGCGACGGATTTCAGCAACTGCTCGGTTTCGGCAACTACTGCATTAAATTCTTCAACCAGTTGTTCTTTGGTTACTGTGGCGGCGTGTCGGGTCATGGCTCTCTCGATTGGAAGTTGAAAAGGGAAGTTGAAAAGTCCGTGTTGCTGGAAGTAAAACAACCTGATTGCTGGTCAGGCGGCTGTCGGTGCACGCGATCCAGAGCGATACCGTAAAAGTGCAACTGCTCTGAATCGGCGTGTCACCAGTATGATCATTGTCCTTCCCATGACTGATGCCGTCTGTGCGCGAGACCACATTCGACGCTTCCCGGTTCCGTATCCCGGATCCGGGACTGATTGAGCGGGATTGTTCTACGCCGTCATGGGGTCAGGAGGATACCCGGTCTCATGGCGGGCAGGGATTTCGCCAACCGACGGCGATCAATCCGCCGCCGAAACCGGTTTATTGCCTGGGTTGCAGTCCAGCCATTACACCGTCATTCATGTCCCTGACGATTTCGTAGCATCCGCACGCTGCTGCTTCGAGGCCGGCGCGGTCGAGCATAGTGATGTTGCCGCGGCTGTATTGGATCAAATTATTATTTTGCAGCGCCCGCGCGGCATTGGTGACGCCAACCCGACGCACCCCCAGCATGTGCCCGAGGAACTCCTGCGTCATGCAGAATTCATCCCTCTGTACGCGGTCGTGGGTCATCAACAGCCAGCGGGCCAGTCGTGACTCCACCACGTGAAAGCGGTTGCATGCAGCGGTCTGTGATATTTGCGCCATCAGCGCATGGATATAGCGGTACAGCTCTCGCTGCATGGGCGGACTGCGGTGGAACGCCTTGAGGAATATCCCTGCCTTCATCCGCAGGGCTGCCCCTTCGCCTTGTACCAGCGCGCGCACCGACGAGGTGGTGTGTCCCAGCACCAGTGGAATGCCGACCATCCCGTCGCGGCCGACGATGCCGACTTCCAGGGCCAGATGGCCGTCTGCCAGCGTCAGCAGTGACACCAGGGATGCACTGGGAAAGTAGATGTGCTGAATGGTATCGCCGGGCTCGTAGAGCACTTCGCCGAGAGTCAACGTAACTGGCTCAAGCCCGGCGATCATAATGTTGTAATCCTTGCGGGGCAGAGCAGCTAGCAGACTGTTTTCAATGACTTTTCGGGGTGATAGCATGATCGGTTGCAGGTCCAGCCTATGATGAATGGGGGGCAGTCGTGATCGACATGGGCGCCACCAATGATCAAGACTAGTTTAAAAATAATGTAGCGTATGTGCGTCAGCGCACGGAGCAAATGAAGCGGGCGCGAAACAGGGGGCAGGCGCGCCAGAAAGGGGGCAGGCGCGGCAGGACACGGGTTATCGCTTGGTCCGTGATTCAGCGGAACGCAGATCTGCTGGCAATGAACCTGTAAAGCTGATCTGTTCTGCCTACTGTGCGTCAGCGCACAGTGCGCCCGAATCTAGAGTGCAAAGATGCGATTCATTGGGAGGCAAGAGCGTCCATTTCCGGGTTATTCAGACTACTTGTCCTGCGTTGGCTGGTCGGCTCGTGCAGGTGCCTCTCCGGATTGCTGTGCCTTACTTGGAATGAAATTTGGAATGAAATTTGGAATGAAATGGCTAAACCTGAAATAGAACGCGGCCTCACCTCAATGGACCATGCCGCCACTGTTATGGCAGAAGTGCGACCCCAGACGCCGCTGCTCAAGGCGGGAGCCCTGCAATACGCGATCCTGACCAGCGCCAACTTCTCGATTATTGCCACTGACGAAAAAGGCATCATCCAGCTTTTCAACGTCGGCGCCGAGCGCATGCTGGGCTACAAGGCGGCAGAAGTCGTCAACAAAATAAGCCCCAGTGACATGCACGATCCGGAAGAGGTCAAGGCGCGCGCCCAGTCGTTGAGCAAGGAACTGTCAACTTCCATCGCGCCGGGCTTCGAGGCGCTGGCGTTCAAAGCGTCGCGCGGGATCGAGGACAGCTATGACTTGACCTATATATCCAAGGATGGCAGCCGCTTTCCGGCCATCGTGTCGATCACGGCGCTGCGTGACGATTATGGCGAGATCATCGGCTACCTGTTGATCGGCACCGATAATTCGGTGCGCAATCGCGTCGAATCGGCCTTGAACGAAGCCATGGCTGCTGCGGAGAAAGCCAACCGCGCAAAAACCGAATTTCTATCCGCCATGAGCCATGAATTGCGCACGCCGCTCAATGCCATCCTCGGTTTCGCCCAGCTCATTGAATCCGGTACGCCGGCGCCGACTACCACCCAGAAGCGCAGCCTCGACCAGATTCTCAAGGCCGGCTGGTACCTGCTGGAGCTGATCAACGAAATCCTCGACCTCGCACTGATCGAGTCCGGCAAGCTGACGCTGTCGCATGAGTCGGTTTCACTGGCTGAAGTCATGCTGGAGTGCCGGGCCATGATCGAGCCGCAGGCACAGAAACGCGACATCAAGATGACGTTTCCCCAATTTGAAATCCCATACTTTGTCAAAGCCGACCGCACCCGGGTCAAGCAGGTCTTGATTAATCTGCTGTTCAACGCCATCAAGTACAACAAACCGGGTGGCGCGGTTTCAGTGGAATACACCGTGCAATCCAAAAATTGCATACGCATCGGCGTGCGGGACACCGGTATAGGACTGACACCGGAGCAACTGAAACAGCTTTTTCAGCCGTTCAACCGTCTCGGTCAGGAGTCCAGCACCGAGGAAGGCACCGGTATCGGCCTCGTGGTGACCAAGCGCCTGGTTGAGCTGATGGGAGGTACCGTAGGCGCAGAAAGCACTGCCGGTGAGGGCAGCGTGTTCTGGCTCGAATTGAGCCTGACGCATGCACCGCGAATCGCAGTTCCGGATGAAGAACATGCGTCGCTGGCATATCGGCAGCTGCCGGCTGGCACGCCGCTGCGTACCCTGCTCTATGTGGAAGACAATCCCGCCAATCTGGAATTGGTCGAGCAAATCATCGGGCGCCGCCCCGACCTGCGCCTGCTGAGCGCGGCCGACGGCAATCTCGGCATCGAATTTGCGCGGGCTTATCAGCCAGAGGTGATCCTGATGGACATCAATCTGCCCGGTATCAGTGGCATCGAAGCCATGAAAATCCTGCGAGTGGATCCGTTGACGGCGCATATCCCCATCATTGCACTGAGTGCCAATGCAGTGCCCAGCGACATCGAGAAGGCCCTGGCGGCTGGATTCTTCAATTATCTGACCAAACCCATCCTGGTCAACCAGTTCCTGGATGCGCTGGACATGGCGCTGAAACAATCACAAGAAACCGAATCGACGAGCTCGGCTCGCCCAGCCAAAAAGGAAAAAGCATAATGCTTGCCGAATCCGAAATTCTCAACGCCAGCATTTTGATCGTTGATGACCAGGAGTCCAATGTCATTCTGCTTGAGCAAATGCTGAGTGAGGCCGGCTACACCGCGATGACCTCGACCATGAATCCACTGGAGGTTTGTGCGTTGCATCGCAAGCACCACTACGACCTGATCCTGCTTGACCTGCAGATGCC
>JBBKXO010000318.1:0-2855 GCA_037969525.1 Burkholderiales bacterium
GGTCACGGCTCTGCTGGAAGAAAGCGACCCTTCGCTGCGCGAGGTGATGCTGTTCTGCCTGCTCTCCGGCCTGCGCGCCGGGGAGGCGGCGGGTCTGTTGCGCGGCGATCTGGTCGGGAAAGGCAACCTCGGCACGTTCGTGCAGGTGCGCCCGAACCGCCTGCGACAGCTCAAGACCGAGGCGTCGGAACGGGTGGTCCCATTGCACCCGACGCTGCGGGATCGGCTGTCGTCGCTGCCCGCCGAGGGCCCGCTCTATCCGGGTCTGAGCGTCAACATGGTGACAATGGCCTTCGCCAAGACCCGCGAGGCGTCGGGCGTCAATCGTCCGGGCGTCGTGTTCCACAGCACCCGCAAGTGGTTCATCACCCAGTGCGAACGTACCGGCGTGCCGGAGCACTTCACCGACTCGCTGGTCGGGCACAAGTCGGCGCGGTCCGAGAACAAGCAGACCTACGGCATCTACTCGGCGGGAATCTCGGACGAGCAGAAGCGAGGGATCGTCGATCAGATCAGGCTTCCGGCATGACCGCGCCGAACCTGATCCTGGACGTCGAGGCCTTCGGGGAGCGGGCGGCGATCGTCGAACACGACGGCGGGCTGCGTCGTGACGCGGCGGAATACCTCGCCGCGCAATGCCAAGGCTTCCGCGACGCAGACCACTACTTCGCGTGAATTTCGGCCTTCACCGCACATCGTGCGCCGTTCTAGATCAGCGCCTCGGCGGGTTCCTTCGGGAGCCTGCCGGGGCGGCCTTCCGATCCATTTGTTTGTGAACGGCCGCTTGGCGACACAGTGCAGGCCCACATCAGCATAGCCAGAAGTGTGATCCCTGGCGACGTCTTGAAATGCGTAAAAGGACTGCGTTCTGTTGATCCCCGGACAACGGCCAGCGCTCTGCCCGCCTCAGTTCCAGTTTCTGCTCACAGTGACTGTTTCCAAGGTTCACTCAGCACACAATCTCCGGTGTCGTACAGGTCTTCACTCAACGGGATCGACCGCAAGCCCGCTGGGGACACTACTGGGCACTCCGCGACCGCTTATCAGCGACGTCTCGTCAGTCAGGCACGTTAGGTAGGCGAGTATTGCCGCGATTTCTTCTTCGGCGAGCGAAACCGGTGATAATTCGTTCGCCGCGGCGATTGCTGAAAGCTCTTCGCGATCCAGTAGCGCGGCGAAATCGCTCTTGCCGACAGTGTCGAACTCCGTATCAAGAAGCGCGAACTTTGTGCTGTAAGCCATTAGCGAAGAAACGGGATCTAGGTGATGGCGCACTACGTCCTCAAGGTTCGCGAAAGCTCCGTCGTGGCCATAAGGCGCAGTCAATGCGATGTTGCGAAGCGGGGGAGTGCGGAAACGAAACATATCCTGAATATCGCCAGTTACGTCATACCTACCGGAGTCCCGGTAGTAGCTCGGCCCTTCTGTTTTTCCAGGGCCGATTTGTGGCATTGCAATCGCGTGAAATTGGCCATCTGACAGGAGTGCGCCACTGTGGCAGCTCGAACACCCAGCCTTGCCGTAGAACAGCTCCGCGCCAAGGACGGCGTCATGCGGCATCGTTGCTTCTCCAGCGACGTATCTATCTGCAAGGCTGTCATCAGCGCGGAATTCATCGGCAATGAATTCTCCGATTGCGGCAGCGATGTCCGTGATATGAATGTCTTGTCGACCGTTTAATGCCAAGAACGCCTCTTGATAGGCCGGAACAGCCTCAACGCGAGCTGCAATCAAGTCCCATGCCCCGCCAGTCCCCTGAATCCGCTCCGCTGCTACTGCATTGGCAATCTCGTTTTCTCCTTCGTGACCAGCCATTTCGTCATGTGAGAGTATTGGAAGCATCGATTGTGCAGCGAGCAACGAGGGCACAGCACGCGTTAGCGCGCGTCCATTTGGCATTCGAATTCCAAATGGTGCCGCGAGGTCAGCCTCCACTCTTCCGTCGTGAAAAAGTGCCTGAACATCACGAGCGCCTAAATTGAATAGCGCGGGAGCGTTCCGAGGAATCCGCTGCAATGGTCGGTTGACCGCGCCAAGGATGCGTTTGGCCCCCAATCCTGTGCCTCCTTCGCCAAACGACAATGACATGGCGTCCGATGTTGCGAGAGCTGGGTGATGGCAAGTCGCGCAAGCGATGTTTTTGTTCCCCGAAAGAATGGGATCAAAGAACAGGAAGTGGCCGAGGTCCGCCAATTGGGCGTCTGTGGTTGGAAAATCGGCATCTGTTAGGGGTTCAGGCCCCACCAATTGTTCCGCATGGGAAGAAACTGCCATGGCTGAAACTAATGCAAAAAACAGGAAAACGCGCCTCATGGCACCACCCTTCACCAACTGCTCACAAACCCGTTAGTACACCCAATCGGTATTTTGACCAAAGGTCACGCCAGATTGCCCGGAGTTCAAAAACAATCCAGAAGCCATGAAGCCATAGTTGAAAATCCTTGCACATTGCCGACTGAAGGGTCGCCCAAACCACACTCCCACCCGCCTCTCCGCCGGAACGCCGGGTGACCCCTTGGCTCAGCCCCCGCGCCGTCCGCGTTTTTGACCACCCGCGCCGGTCCTGTCAGACGAATGCGAACTCGTCTCAGTTTTCCGGTATTGGCAATCTGTTAAGCTGCGCAGAGGCCGCGCCACTCGGTAAGAGCGGCGGCGCGGTTCAGATTGACATTTGATCGGCTGCAGAGGCTGCGCTCCTGGTTGAAATGGTTGAAATGGTTGAAATGGTTGAGGATTGAGGCGTGCACGCCGACAAATTTCAGTAAACTTCGCATGCGTCGAAAGCGCAGCATGGCCCGTACCCGCCTTCGAAACGGCTGAGGCATTGTCACGTTAACTCGACGATCAGCCGGCCG
>JBBKXO010000319.1:0-10710 GCA_037969525.1 Burkholderiales bacterium
GGCGGTAGTCGGTCAGCGCGCTTTTGGCATTGGTGGCTTTGGCCATTTCGGCCAAACGCTCGGGCTTGGTCTCGACGAGGTGCAGATCATTGACTGCGGGGTTGATGGCACAGGTCTCTGCGCGTATGCCGCCGCACCAGCCGACGCCGATAATGCCTACATTGATGGATTTCACTAAGGCTCCTCAAATCCGCTTGCACAGGTTGCGCCGGCGGGAAACAGATTTCTCATGGATTGCTGTGATGGTAACGGCAGGCAGGCGGTGCCACAAATACCAATTTGGTACCAGTGACATATCAATTTGTTATGAGTAGACTGCCAGCCTTTTAGGGTGCACTTATGTCGCAGCGCAGCAATTCTTACTCTGTAAAACAGCGTTCCAGAGGCCATCGCCGGAGGAAAGTTGTGCCCTGGGCATGCATGCCGCTTTGTTATCTCATGCGCTTGCCGCAGCGGTCGCGGGTGGGCTGAACATGGACCTGCGCGGCATCCGTTATTTTGTGCAAATCGCCGAACTCGGCAGCATGACGCGTGCCGCTCAGCATCTGCGAGTGGCGCAGCCGGCACTGTCACGGCACATCCGCGCCCTGGAGGATGAACTGGGTGTTGCATTGATGGTGCGCCTGCCGCGCGGAGTACGACTGACCACGGCAGGCCGCCAGTTCCTCGACCACTGCCAGCGCATCCTGCGTGAATTGGCGCGGGCGCAGGATGAATTGCGCAGCGGCAGCGCGGCGGCACAGGGACAGGTCATCCTCGGCGTGTCACCGACCACCGGGCCGCTGCTGCTCCCGGGCGTGGTTGAGCGCATGCGCCGGCAATGCCCGCAGATCAGTCTCAAGGTCGTCGAAGGTTTCAGCAATCAGCTCTATGACTGGCTGCTGGCCGGGCGCGCGGACGTTGCCATTCTCACCAATCCGGCCAATTCACGCGCCATCAAGGTGACCGCGCTGAATTCTGAGCCCATCGTGGTTTTCGCCAAGCCCCAGCCACGCGGTGCTCGCAAATTCATTACCGCGGCAGAGCTGGCGCGTACGGCGGTGGTCAGCACCGAAGCCATACGCATCATCGCCGATGAGCAATTGCAGCGGCACGAAGCGCGTGTGCGGGTTGAGGCGGAAATCGATTCTGTTGAAGCCATACGCCGGCTGGTGTTGCGCGGCATCAGCATGGCGCTGATGCCGGTGTCTACATTTCACGAGGACATCACAGCCCGACGTTTGATCGCAAAGCCGATTGTTGATGCCAACATCCATCGTATACTCACGCTCGCCCAGCGCGCCGAACGACGTCCGTCGGCGGCGATTGACGAAGTTGCGCAGATCGTCGTCGCGGAAGTGCGCACGCTGGTTGATGACGGCGTATTCAGCCTGCCCGGTGCGGCGGGCGTTGCGCAAAAACAGAAAAAATCCAGAAACCAGGAGCAGGCATGAAACGCATAGACGTGCATAACCACGTAATTCCGGAAACCATCGTCAAGGCGATGCAGGAAAATCCGGTTTACAACACCAAAATAGAAGGCGAGGGCAACAACCGCGTGTTTATCCGCGGCAAGGTGCGTTTCCCGTTCGAGGCGGAGTTTTACAACGCGGATGCCAAGCTGGAATCGATGGATCGCAAGAAAATCGACATTGCTTTCATCTCACCCGGACCGCAGACTTTTTTCTATAACCTCAAGGACGAGCTGGCGATCAACACCGCGCGCATCGTCAACGACGGCATTGCGCAGATGGTGGCGGCAAGACCCGACCGCCTGCGCGGCATGGCCACGCTGCCGATGCAGCATCCGGAAGCGGCCATCGTCGAGCTTGAACGCGTGGTCAAGGAATACGGTTTCAAGGGCGTGGAACTCGGCACGGCCATCGGTGAAGAGGAGCTTGCTGATCCGAAATTCCGCCCGGTGCTGCGACGGATTGAAGAACTAAAAGTCATGGTTTTTGCGCATCCGAACACCCAGGGAGCGGGCGGGCGGCTCGATTGCCATTACCTGACCAACCTGATCGGCAATCCGCTGGACACCACGATCATGGTCGGCAAGCTGATGTTCAGCGGCGCGCTGGATGAACTGAAGGATCTGAAAATCCTGCTCGCCCATGGCGGCGGTTTCCTGCCATACCAGATCGGCCGTTTTGTCCATGGGCACAAAGTGCGACCGGACACCGCTGCGAACACCCAGTCCGACCCGCTGCAGATGCTCAGACGGTTCTGGTTCGATGCGCTGACCCACAGTCCGCAATCGATACGCCACCTGATCGACGTCATCGGTTCAGAAAAAATCGTGCTCGGCACCGACGCGCCGTTCGATATGGGTGAAATGGCGCCGGTCGATCGGGTGGAACTGACGCCCGGACTGACGCAAAAAGAACGCGAAAACATTTACTGCAACGCCGCCACGGCGTTGTTCAACGGCAAGATCTGAGCGCAACCGCTATGCCGACTTTGGTTTATGTGCCGGCACATCGCGCACCGCACTTCGTCGAAGGTCGGATCGCCTGCTGCGTGTTTCACGGCAACCGCGTGTTTATCACCCGTGCCGGCGGCCAGCCGGCGATCCCGCAATGGGATATCGCCACCTGCAATTTTGATCTGGGCGCGGCGCATTATCTGGGCACTCTCGACGGCTTGCCTTGTTACGGTCTGGCGTTGCCGCCGGAAGCGCAGTTGCCGGCAGGGCTGGAATTACTGGGCATGCGCGCACTGATACTCGAAGGCAATGAAACGGCGGCAGCGGTTGCCGGCCAGGCCTTTCAGGTGCTGGAATGGGCGCGCACTCATCGCCATTGCGGTTCCTGCGGCGCACCGACAGTACCCCATGCGGCAGACCGCGCAGTCGAATGTCCGGACTGCAGGCTGGTGTTTTATCCACGCATTTCACCGGTCATCATGGGACTGGTTTATCGCGAGCGGGAACTGCTGCTGACGCGCAAGCCTGGCTATGCGGCGGGGCGTTATACCGTAGTCGCCGGTTTCGTCGAGGCCGGTGAGACACTGGAGCAATGTCTCGCCCGCGAAGTACTGGAGGAGGTGGGCGTCACCATCCGCAATCCCCGCTACTTCGGCAGCCAGCCGTGGCCGTTCCCGAATTCACTGGTGATGGCGTTCAGCGCAGAGTGGGCCGGCGGTGAGGTCTGTCCCGACGGCACCGAACTTGAAGACGCGCGGTGGTTCGCCATAGACGCGCTGCCGGACTTACCCGAGCAGGTCCATATTTCGCGACAACTGATCGACGATACGCTGGCGCGCTTGTGCGCACAGACGTGAGCGCGCGGATATTGCGTATTGCATTGTGGTCTGTCGGTTGGTCTTGGTGGCGCTGCGTGCTAGCATAATCATTGATCGACACCGCGCCAGCCGGCCCGTTGCAGGGCGACTGGACTACCGCCACTTTATTCATATTGTTCTTGTCACTAATTGCGGGTAGCCACGCCATGCCGTTTTATCGATTCGAAAATTTCGCCAGTAATTATCTGACTCCGCATCTGTCCACCGGCAAGGCGCCGGTGATCGACGGGCGCTATATGTATTTCTGCCTGCTGCACAAGAATGCCGGCACCGGGTCGGAACTGCATTACCACCCTAACGAGCTGCTGATTTTCCCGGTGCTCGGCAAGATCAATGCCATAGTCGGCAAGGATCGCCGCGTGGTGTCACCGGGAACCTTTGTGCATGCGCCGGCTTATGCCCGCCATTCGATGAAGGCCACCGAAGACGGCAATCTGCAGTATCTGTATATCAAGGACAAAACCTGGACCGTAGTCGGGCTGGCGGAAGACGAGGGCGTGCCGGACCATGCGATGACGGTCGCCGAGGTCAACAAAAAATACAGCGTCGGCGATCGCGACAAGCATCAGAAGAACCAGGGTAAATCGCAGGCGGTCATCGAAGGGCTGCCGGTCTGCTTTCATCCGATACTCGACAGCCTGGATGCACCGGCGCGCTCCGGGCGTTGTGTGAGCTGGATCGAAGGCGAACGGCTGGCTTTCGGGCTGTTCGAGGTGCCGGCGGGTTATGCCGAACCCGAGGCCGAATCGCAGCGCGAGATGTTTGCCTACGTGTTGAGCGGCAAGATCGATGCGCAGGTCGATGGTGAACGCAAAACGGTGGGCGCGGGCGATATCGTTTATGTACCTCGCGGCCAGCGTTACCGGCTGCAGGTGCGCAGCCATGCCCGCTATGCCATCGTTTGCTCGACCCCGTACCTGGAAAACCGCATTGATAACATGTCGCCCGAAGCTGCCGAGCAGGCCCGCGTCAACATGACAGCGAATTAGCGATTAATACGACCATACGACAGTGCGCAAAGCAGGGTAGCAATAGCAGCAGGTTCTACCAATTACTGGAGGAGTTATGAAAAAGTATATTAAAATCAACAAGTTATATTGTATTGCAGGCATTCTGGCGGCAGCGCTTACGAGCATGGCACAAGCCCAGGGCTGGCAGCCCGAGCGTCATGTCGAACTGATCGTTCCGTCTTCTGCGGGCGGCTCGCTGGACAACGTCGGCCGTACTTTTCAGCGGCTGTGGACTGAACTGAAACTGGTGCCGACTTCCAGCGCCGTGGTGAACCGTGGCGGCGGCGGCCATGCCATTGCCTATAACTTCCTTAATCAGCAGGCCGGTGATCCGCATTTCATGAGCATCACCTCGTCGACGCTGCACACCAGCAACATCAACGGGCGGGTCAAGCTCTCGTATCGTGATTTCACGCCATTGGCCGTGATGATGACCGAATACATCGCGATCGCTGTGCGTCCGGATTCGCCGCTGAAAACCGGCAAGGACCTGATCGAAGCGCTGCGCAAGGATCCGGCCAGTCTGAGTCTCGCACTGAGCAGCGCACTCGGCGGCACGCACCACATTTCGTTTGGCATGCCGCTGCTGTCGGGCAAGGTGGACATCAAGAAAACCAAGATGGTCGCATTCAACTCGACCGGCGAAGCGGTAACGGCGCTGCTGGGCGGGCACGTCGATGTGCTCTCCGGCGGCACGGTGCAGATCGCGCCGCATGTCGCCAGCGGCAAGATGCGGCTGCTGGCCGTGAGTTCGGCACATCGGTTGCCGGGAACGCTGGCCAGTGGACCGACCTGGCCGGAACTCGGCTACAAGGGCGTCTTTGAAAACTGGCGCGGTGTCATCGGCACCAAGGGCATGACCGCGCCACAGGTGGCTTACTGGGACGGCGTGTTCAGCAAGATTGCGCAGAGCAGCGAATATAAGGTGCTGGCTGAAAGGAACCAGTGGGAAATCAATTACAAAAACTCCGCCGATACCAAAAAGTTCCTGGAGGGCGAATATACCGAGTTGAAGGAAGTGATGGACTTCCTCGGCTTGTCCAAATAATTTCAGATTAGTTGAGGGAATCATCATCAAGCCACAACTCATAGGCAGCATCGGTCTCGGCATCATGGGTAGCGCTTTCGCGCGCCACCTGCTGTCAGACGGCTTTGTGGTTGCCGGCTTCGACATTGATGCCAAGCGTCGCTCCGTATTGAAAAAGCTCGGTGGCATGCCGGCAGCCTCCGCTGCAGCGGTCAGCAGACGGTGTCCGATACTGGTGACGTCATTGCCCAGCATCAGCGCCGTCAATGCAGCGTATTTTGGCAAGGGTGGCATCGTTGATACCGCCAAGCGGGGCACTGTGGTCATCGAAACCAGCACGCTGCCGCTCAAGGTCAAGCACGAGATTCGTGAACGCTGCGCCAAGCGTGGCATCACGGTACTCGACTGTCCGGTCAGCGGTACTGGTGCGCAGGCAGCGGTGCGCGATATTGCGATTTATGCCAGCGGCGACCGCAAGGCGTATGTCAAGGCGGAAGCGGCGCTGAAAGGCTTTTCGCGCAGCGTTTACTACTGCGGTGAGTACGGCAACGGCTCCAAGTTGAAATACGTCGCGAATTTGCTGGTCACCATTCACAATGTGTCGACTGCCGAAGCCATGGTCATGGGTATCAAATCAGGGCTCAACCTCGAATTGTTGTATAAGGTCATCAAGGACGGCGCCGGGACTTCGCGCATGTTCGAAGTGCGCGGCCCGATGATGATCGCCAATGACTACCGTAAGGCGACGATGAAGGTCGAGGTGTACAAGAAGGATATCGACATCATCGAACAGTTTGCAGCCGACCTGCATTGCCCGGTGCCGTTGTTCGAAGCCTCCAAGCCGTTTTATGCCGCGGCCCTGGCGCAGGGGCGCGCACTGGAAGACACCGCTGCCGTCTGTGCAGTACTCGAGCAGATGGCGGGTGTGCAGCGCAAACGTCAGAAAAACAGCAGGGCAGCTACAAAATCCATATCAACCCGAACGAGAAAGACCCGATGAAACCCACCATGTCACCACAGAGCCAGGCGGCTCAAACTATTTCCCGCAATATGAAGCTGGTATCCCACAACGAGCTCGCCGGATTCGGCGGCATCGGCGAGGGCATCAACATGCAGGTGGCCAAGGATGGTCGTCGCATACTGTGGCTGGCGCATGAATCGGCGCCGAAAAACTTCACCGGCGTCGATGTCAGCGACCCGAAGAACCCCAAGGTCATCGTCCAGACCGACCTGCCGCATGAAGGCGTGCGCTCGAACTCACTGGATGTCGTTGGCGACATCATGGCGGTGGCCTACCAGACCAAGAAAGTCGGCGACAAGCCGGCCGGGATGGATCTGTTCGACATCAGCACGCCGGAGAAGCCGAAGCTGATTTCACATTTCGATGCTTCAGGTCCGCATTCGCGCGGCGCGCATTGTGTGTGGTTTGTCGACGGCGAATACGTCCACCTGACCTCGGGCTCTGGCGACTTCGAGCCTACGCATCCCAATGACTTCCAGTTTTACCGCATCATTGACGTGCGCAATCCGTCCAAGCCGACGGAAGTGGGTCGCTGGCATTACCCCGGCACGCACAAGGGCGACAAGGAAGCGCCGCCGCCGCGCCATCCCAAATTTGACGGCGGTTACCGTCCGCACAACGTCAATGTATACCCCGAGCATCCCGACCGCGCCTATGTCGCTTATCTTGACGGTGGCGCGATGATTTTCGACATCTCGGACAAATCCAAGCCGAAGATGATCACCAACTGGAAGTACTCGCCGCCGTACAACGGCTTCTGTCATACCGTGATGCCGCTGATCGGACGGGACCTGCTGATCGTCACCGACGAGTGCACCAAGGATGACGGTCTCGACTGGCCCAAACTGGGCTGGGTGGTCAATGCCAAGGAAGAGACCAATCTGGTGCCGATGTCGACGCTGCCGCTGCCGCCGGTGGAGAGTTTTGCCAAGCGCGGCGGTCGTTACGGCGCGCATAACCTGCATGAAAACCTGCCGGGTCCAGCATCGTTCCGTTCGAATACGCTGGTTGTGGGCACCTTCTTCAATGGCGGTGTGCGCGCGTTTGATACTTCGAATCCGTATCAACCGCAGGAAGTCGGCTATTTTGTACCTGGCAAGCCCAAACTCTCGCCCAAGGGCGCGGTGCAGATCAATGACGTGTGGGTGGATGAAAAAGGCCTGGTTTACGCAGTCGATCGCTTCGGCGGCGGCCTTTATGTAATTGAAATGACGGTCTAAGGACGAAGGAAGGGCAGGCAACCATGGCGGATGTATTGGCTGGCCGGTTTCCGGTCAGTATCATCACCGGATTTCTCGGCAGCGGAAAAACCACGCTGATCAACCGGCTGCTCAAGCGGCCGGATATGAACCGCGTGGCTGTCATCGTCAACGAACTCGGCGAACAGGCGATCGACAACGACCTGGTTGAAGTGTCGTCCGAGCAGATGATGCTGTTGAACAATGGTTGCCTGTGTTGTGTGTTGCGCGGCGATCTGCAGGAAACGCTGCGCGACCTGTTCATCAAGCGCCGCAACGGCGACATCATCGACTTTGATCGGGTAATCATCGAAACCACTGGTCTGGCTGATCCGGCACCGGTGATGCAGACGCTGATGACCGACGACATGCTGCTGGCGCATTACCGCATGGATTGCGTGGTCACACTGGCCGACGCGGTCAACGGCCTGGAGCAGCTGGAAACCATGCAGGAACCTGTCAAACAGGCGGCACTGGCTGACCGTATCGTCATTACCAAGTCGGATATCGCCGGCGAAGAAGTTACGGCAAAGCTGGAGGCGCGGCTGCGGGCACTGAATCCGCAGGCGCCGATCAAGCGCGCGCTCAACGGCGAGATTGATCTGGCGTTCCTGATCGATGTGGGTCTGCGCGACATGAAGGGCAAACTGGAGGACATTGAACGCTGGATGGGTGAGCCTGATGAACATGGCGAGCACCATCGTCATGACGAAGCCGTCAAGTCGTTCAGCCTGCGCTACACCGAACCCATGACCTGGGCGGCATTTTCACAGACCATGGAAGTGCTGGGTGCGCTACGTGGCTCCGACATGCTGCGTGTCAAGGGCCTGATCAATGTCGTCGACCACAAAGGCCCCATGGTGGTGCAGGGGGTGCAGCATCTGTTCCATCCGCCGGTCGAACTCGCAGCGTGGCCCAGCGCGGATCATTCGACACGCATAGTATTCATTACCCGCAACATTCCCCGGGAAACGGTGGCCAATCTGTTTGCAGCCATAGGCGCGGTGTCGGCGACCGCCTGAATTCGCCCGGTTCGCACAGCGCTGCGCCGTGTGAGCCGGCGTGCCAGGTTGGAGCACCGAATGCAGTCGACCCAGCCCTGATTGCCAGATCCGCCAGCGGGTAACTCGGGTGACAGTGACACTAGCCCGATGATGCGACCATCAGCTTACCCGTTGCGGATCACAACCCAAACCCAATAAACGCTGCATGCCTGGGAGGGCGCGGGGAGCAGTTTCAGTGGCGGGATAGGGGTAACAGGCGGTCGGTTTCCTTCTTGACCACTGCATAGCACTCGCAGGCGCGTGCCTCCAGCCGGGTGCGGTTGAGAATGGTGATTTTGCCGCGCGTATATTTGATCAGGCCTTCCTTCTGCAGGGCTGCTGCCGCTTCTGTAACGCCAACGCGGCGCACGCCGAGCATGTTGGCAATCAGCTCCTGGGTCATGATGAGCTGGTTAGTTGCCACACGATCCAGACTCAGCAACAGCCATCGGCAGAGTTGTTGTACCACGGTATGGTGGCGGTTGCAGACCGCTGTCTGGGACATCTGCGTGATCAGCGCCTGGGTATAGCGCAACAGGTAGTCCTGCAACGGACCGCCGCGCCGGAATTCCACATCCAGTACAGTGGCAGGCATGCGATAAGCCTGGCCTGCACTCTGCACGATCGCCCGATTCATCATGGTTTTGCTGCCCATGAACAGGGATATGCCGACGGCACCTTCATTGCCCACTACGGCAATTTCCCCAGAAGCACCATTAGCCATCACGTGCAGCATTGAAACGATGCCCGAAATCGGGAAATACAGGAATTTCATCGGCAGATCAGCTTCGTGGACGGCCCAACCCAGCGGCAGCTCGACCGCTTCCAGCGATTTCTCAAAACGCTTGAAATCTTCTTTGGGCAGTGCGCCTAGTATGTGATTACGCGATGCGCCATTCGGGGGAGGCATATAAATTCTCGAACGTGCTTCTGCCGACAATGATTGCCGACAGTGAAGCCAAATAAGTCGTAGTGAAAACAATAAAAATTATAGCGAATGTTTTGAATTGGCTATGTTCGATACCGAACACAGCGGGGTAAAGGTAGAGAGAAAAAGAGGCGGCGTATATCAGGAACAAACTGGAGTGGCCGGGTTGAACGACAGCAGAATTCTCGTGGTGGACGATCGACAGTTGTAGCGACTCATCGCCATGTGGCTGGAAATCCGGCCTGGTGTATCCGAAGTCACCTGCACGGCATCGACACGGAAGCCCTTCGATTTCCTCGTTCGTGATGTCCCGCATCATGTGCTGACTTTTTGGCATATGGAGCGCGCCAATGACGCAAATGTATGCAGTCATTTCAAGCCCCGTTCTGATGTCACAAGCATCGTCGTTATGACGGAATGCAGGCTCTTGAATCCACCGGATGCAGCAATTAGCCAGAACGGCGAAAAGTGCACCGAAAAAACGGAATTATTCAGGGAACTGTCACTATTGCTTGCTGAACGTTTTCGCGTGCGAACTGCGAACTGCGAACTGCGAACTGCGAACTTCAGAACCCCGCTATTTACGAGGGTCTGGAAATTACGGGCTGTTGCTGATGCCGGTAATCTGGGCAAGGGGATATACCTCCCTAAAGCCTAGGACCAGATTTGCCTGTTTCTGGTTCCTCATGGTGTTGATACGGTACTGAACGCGCCTCCTGCATCCCGGCTCACCTGAGTGAGTTGGTTTTCCATTCTGCGCTTCTTTTCTGAAAATTGCTTAGCTGTTGTGGCTGTCCATTAACAAGCTAACTACTTGATTGGTCAGAGTTAATTACGCAGAACTATGGGTGAGCAGGGTATGGCTTTAGATCGCAGGCCATGGACTGTCGTTTTTTTACTACCTTCAACCTTGATCTCTGTATCGCTGACAGAGATTGCTTGACAGTCCAATTTAAACTGTCTAATAATTAGATGGACTGACTAATTATACAGTCAAAATTAAGAGGAAATTCCTTGATTAACAGTAAAGAAATCATAGAAAAAACAGGAATTTCCAGAGCGACCTTAAATAATTACATTAGCTGTGGAATTGTGCCTAAGCCAGAAGTGCTGCCACCGGGACCCGACGACGGTGCAGCACCACGTATTGGTTATTTTCCA
>JBBKXO010000320.1:0-22893 GCA_037969525.1 Burkholderiales bacterium
GAGCACTGGCATACCGGCGCCATGACCCGCCGCGCTGGCGTGCTCGATGCCATTGAACCGGTGCCTACCGTGTCCATGCATCCGCTGGATCTGGACCAGATCGGCGCGAAAGGCGGCGATGTGGTCACCGTGGAATCGCGGCGCGGCATCATTTCGCTCTACGCGAGACCCGATGACGGTTCGCCGCGCGGCGCGGTGTTCATCCCGTTCTGTTTTTATGAGGCAGCGGCCAATCTGCTGACCAATGCCGCGCTGGATCCGGTGGGCAAGATTCCGGAATTCAAATACTGTGCAGTCAAGGTAATGAAAGGCGGCGAACTGACGCCACGCTCGAGTTACGGCGGCGGGCAGGTGCTGGCCGCAATCGCTAAAGTTTAGAACTTCGTAATAGATAATTTGCCCGCAACAGCGGGTCTCATTTACTCATAAAAATTCACGATCAGGAGAGAAACACCATGGCACTGTCGGATATTGAAATTGCCCAAGCGGCGAAAATCGAGCGCATCGTCAAGATCGCGCAGAAGCTGGGCATCCCGGAAGAGCATCTGGTGCCTTATGGCCATACCAAAGCCAAGGTGTCGCTGGAGTATATCGACACCCTGAAGAACAAAAAGAACGGCAAGCTGATCCTGGTCACCGCGATCAGCCCCACCCCGGCCGGCGAAGGCAAGACCACGACGACCGTGGGCCTGGGTGACGCGCTGAACAAGATCGGCAAGAAAACCATGATCTGCCTGCGTGAGCCCTCGCTGGGCCCCGTGTTCGGCATGAAGGGCGGCGCGGCCGGCGGCGGTTATGCCCAGGTAGTGCCGATGGAAGACATCAATCTGCATTTCACCGGCGACTTCAATGCCATCGCCCTGGCCAACAACCTGCTGGCCGCTGCGATGGACAACCATATCCATCACGGTAATGAGCTGGGCATCGACGTGCGCCGCATCACCTGGAAACGGGTGATGGACATGAATGACCGGTCGTTGCGTGATATCACGGTGTCGTTGGGCGGACCCGGCAACGGCTATCCGCGCCAGGACGGCTTCGACATCGTCGTCGCCTCGGAAGTGATGGCGATTTTCTGTCTGTCGACCTCGATCAAGGACCTGAAGACCCGGTTGGGCAACATTGTCGTTGCCTATACCCGTGACCAGAAGCCGGTGCGCGCCAAGGATCTGAAAGTGCACGGCGCGATGACCGTGCTGCTGAAAGATGCGCTGGCGCCGAACCTGGTGCAGACGCTGGAGAACAACGCCGCCTTCGTGCACGGTGGCCCGTTTGCCAACATCGCCCACGGTTGTAACACGGTGATCGCGACTCAGACCGCATTGAAACTTGCGGACTATGTGGTAACTGAGGCCGGTTTCGGCGCCGATCTGGGTGCCGAGAAATTTGTTGATATTAAGTGCCGCAAATCCGGGCTGAGGCCGGATGCCTGCGTGATCGTCGCGACCATCCGCGCGCTCAAATACCATGGCGGCGTCGACGTCAAGGAACTCAATAAGGAGAACCTCGCGGCGCTGGAGAAGGGCGTGGCCAACCTGGAGCGCCACGTCAAAAACGTGCGCGAGAACTACGGGCTGAAGTGCGTGGTGTCGATCAACCATTTCACTTTCGACACCGATGCCGAAATAGCACTGCTGAAAAAGAAAATGTCGGCGCACGACGTGCCGGTGCTGCTGGCCAGGCACTGGGCGGATGGCGGCGCGGGTGCCGCGGAAGTGGCGCAGACCATCGTCGACATGATTGACAAAGGCGAAAACAAGTTCAAATTTGTCTACGATGAAAAACTGCCGCTGTGGGACAAGATGAAAACCATTGCCACCAAGATTTATGGTGCGGCGAACATCACGGCTGACAACAAGGTGCGCAACCAGATCAAGAAACTGCAGGAAGACGGCTACGGCGAATATCCGGTGTGCGTGGCCAAGACGCAGTATTCATTCTCATCGGATGCTACTCTGCGCGGCGCGCCGTCTGGACACATGGTCAACATCCGCGAAGTGCGGCTGTCGGCCGGTGCCGAGTTTGTGGTGATGGTCTGTGGCGACATCATGACCATGCCGGGTTTACCCAAGATCGCTTCCGCGGAGAAGATCGATCTGGATGACGATGGCAAGGTTGTTGGCTTGTTCTGAGCCGGTTTGGTTGACGCGCTCGATGCGGGCGTGATAAAAAGCGGGCGCGTTTGGGGCGGTTTCCCATTCGTGCCTCCAAAGGGGAGTAGCTACTGCGGCAAAGCAGCGCCGCTGAGGTGAGGTCGTCATCACGGGACACGTCGTATTTTTGTGTCCCCGGCCTTGCCGGCAATGCGCCGCATTGCTCATGCGAGACCTTTGCCCGGCCGGGCAAGGTTTTTTAATGCCTGGATTTGGTTGAATTAGCAGCGTGCAGTGATGTTGTCGCACGTTTCTTACAATGTTTACAGGTGGTAACTTTCATGGACAAACTTTCCGCGGCGTTAACGGTTTTTGTAATCAGCGGTGTATTCATCATTTTTGCCGGCATGGCACTGGCTAAGTACGGCGATGAAATCGCCGAAAAAACCGGTTGGGGCACATTGTGGGTGGGCACCATCCTGGTCAGCGTATCGACATCGCTGCCGGAACTCACCGTCAACATTTCTGCGGTCTGGATCGAGAACTCCCCCGGGCTGGCGCTCGGCAACGTGTTCGGTGCCAACATGATCAATATTTTCGTAATCGGCATTGCTGCGCTAATTTTTGGGACGCGGAATCTGTTTGGCAGTCATGGCGGAGGGAGCCAGATCCTCGTTCAAACCGGCATCGGTCTCGTTGCGCTGGCCGCAGTGATGGGAGCGACGGGTGACTTCAGTCTTGGCCCGACCAGCCTCGGCGGACTGTTGATTGGGGTGGCATATATCCTGGGTATGCGTGCGGTCTACAACGCGGGGCGGGTTGTGGAAGGCGCGCCGGGGGGGGAGACAGCGCCGACTGGCAGTGCGCGCAATGCATTTATCGGGTTTGGTATAGCCTCTATCGTGGTGATCATTGCGGGGCGTTACCTTGCCTCCAGCGCTGATGATATCGCCAAGATCAGCGGGATCGGCGCCAGTTTCATCGGCGTGCTGCTGGTATCCATTGTCACGACACTGCCGGAGGGGTCCGTGACCATTGCTGCGTGTATGCGCAAGTCGTACGGCATTGCCATCGGTAACGTGTATGGCAGTTGCGCGTTCAATGTTTTCATCGTCACCATTGCCGACCTTTTCTATGACGGTCCCTTGCTTCGCGCGATGGAAGGCGCACATTTCGTGGCGGCGGCAGCGGCTTTCCTACTGATGACGATGGGATTGTTGGTTATCAAAGGTTGCCAGACTTCGACGACGGTGCTGGCGCGGGTGCTGACTCCGGCAATCCCGGTTGTCTATATCGTAGCGCTGTATCTGGTGTACATCATGGCGAAGTAATTAATGATTGCGAAATAACAAGCATCAGGAAAAAAGGGGGCAACTGCCCCCTTTTTTTTTGGCAGTAGCTCGCACGCGGGGACAGCCGCCAGGAATGGGCTTTCCTGGTGCGTGTGCCGCGGTCACACTGCGCAAGTCTTACGGTATTGTCATTGGTAACGTCTACGGCAGTAATGCATTCAATGTGTCGATCATCTTTTTTGCGGATCTTTTTCATGACAAAGAGCCGTTGTTCAGATCGATGACCGCGATGCACTACGTGGCTGCGGCTGCCGCACTGGGGTTGATGCTCATGGGCTATGTAATCCTGCGGAGTTGCCAGACTCAGGCGATGGCGTGGGGGCGGGTGCTTACCCCGGCTATACCCGTGGTTTACGTTGGAGCGTTGTACCTTGTGTTTACTCTGGGGCAACCCTAGCCATGTTTGAGGTTGGCGCGGGCTGAAACAACACGCTCTCCTGGGCATCAGGCCGCGGGCAGAATCATAATATTCAGCACCTCATGCGGTTCCACTGAACGCCTCGCCGCGAATGGCTTCAGCGAGGCGTTATTTTTTGTGGCGCCGCCAATCTCTGGTCAGTCGCGGATTTAATGTCCACGAACCGGCGCCACCGCGAATCGCATGTCTGCAATCGAATCGTGTGGCCAGCATCCGGTTTATTGGTCTGCTGCCGCATCCGTTCGTGTGGATTTACCGGAGAAATTATCTAACCGATTGTTTTATAATGAAATTTCATTGAAAGCTAGGCGCAAAAATTGAGCCTTTTCCTGTTAAAGTATTCAACGCGCTCGGGCGTTGCCAAGCAATGGCTTTGTACTTAGGTTACTTGTCGATTTTGTCGCGGATTTTTTATCCACAAGTCAGCTGCAACGTGCGTGGATTAAGCAAAATCTTGATTCCGGTCAATTCTTTCGCACAAAGAAATGCGGAAGAATGAGCGGTCACGACGTTACATAAAAGCGTAAGAGTTAAGTTGCAGCAATTGCTGCAGGAAAATCTCAGCATCCGTCGTTCAATTGATATAGGAGGAGTCACATGAATATGCAACGAGCGTTATCGCGCGGCGTTTTGCCGCTGGTGGCCGCTTTTGGTCTGGTGGCTGCATCTGGCCCTGCCGCAGCCTGGGAACCGACCAAACCGGTCGAATTCATCATTCCGGCGGGCACGGGTGGCGGTGCGGACCAGATGGCACGTCTGGTCCAGGGCATTGTTGCCAAGCACAACCTGATGAAGCAGCCCATCGTTCCGGTCAACAAGAGCGGTGGTGCAGGTGCCGAAGGGTTCCTGGATGTGAAGGCCTCCAAGGGCGATCCGCATAAACTCATCATTACGCTGTCGAATCTGTTCACGACGCCGATGGCCACGGGCGTTCCGTTTAGCTGGAAAGATCTCACTCCGGTGTCCATGCTTGCGCTGGACAACTTTGTGCTGTGGGTGAACGCTGATGAACCCTACAAGAACGCCAAAGAATACCTGGCTGCGGTCAAGGCTGGCGGTCCCAATAAATTCAAGATGGGCGGCACCGGGTCGAAGCAGGAAGACCAGATCATTACCGTGGCGATCGAGAAGGCCGCAGGCGTTAAGTTCACTTACATTCCGTTCAAGGGCGGCGGCTCCGTTGCGACCCAGCTTGTTGGCAAGCACATCGATTCCAGTGTCAACAATCCGATCGAAGCCGTAGCGCACTGGCGTGCCGGCAAGCTCCGTCCCCTGTGTGTCTTTGATGACCAGCGCATGCCTTATAAGTCCAAGGTCACGGACACCCAGTCATGGTACGACATCCCGACCTGCAAAGAGTCCGGTGTGCCCACGGATTACTTGATGCTGCGCGGCATTTTCATGCCCGCCGGCGTGCCCAAGGAGGCGGTTGCGTTCTACGTCGACCTGTTTACCAAGGTCCGAGCAACGCCGGAATGGAAGAAATTTATGGAAGACGGCGCGTTTAACCAGACTGCGATCGCCGGTCAGGCGTATGCGGACTGGGTCGCCAAGGCCGAGACGCTGCACTACGGGCTGATGAAAGAGGCCGGGTTCCTGGCCAAGTAAATTCAGCAGGGCTCCGGGCGGACACGGCGTCCGCCTGGACCAAGCTGCAATCCAAAAATATATCTGATGGGCGAGGTCACCGATGAGTGAACAAGGGGGGCGTACGCCGCCGGACTCCGGAATATCGCAGCGTTCGGCCGAACTGGTGGTGGCATTCTTGACCCTGGCTTTTGGCCTGACGGTGGCAATCGCCAGCTACAAGCTGGGCGCACGCTGGGGCAGTGACGGTCCGCAGGCGGGGTATTTCCCATTTTACATCGGGCTGTTTATCTGTGTAGGCAGCATTGCCAATTTTGTAGCCGGACTGTGGACAAAAGCCAGTGGCAGTCCCCGGCTTTTTGTCAGCTGGCTGGGTTTGCGTCGCGTTGCTGCGGTATTTATCCCGGCGTTGGTCTATGTGGCCGGCATCTACGTGGTTGGCATTTACGTATCGTCAATGTTCTATATCGCTGCTTTCATGGTGCTGCTGGGTAAGTACCGCCTCTGGAAAAGCGTGGCGATTGGTTTTGGTGTGAGCTTTGCGCTGTTCCTGATGTTTGAAATCTGGTTCCTGGTGCTGTTGCCCAAAGGCGAATACAACATACTGAGTTTTGTCGGACACTAGACGGCCCGGCCTGTAAGTTCGGTTCGTGTGCGTTCGTAATGGAGTAATCGATTGGAAGAGCTAAATTCGTTGATGCACGGGTTTTCGGTGATATTGACACCGTACAACCTCGTGCTGATGTTCGTCGGTGTCTTTCTGGGCATTATCGTCGGCGTGTTGCCGGGCCTGGGCGGCGCCAATGGCGTGGCGATACTCTTGCCGCTGACATTTACGATGCCGCCCACCTCGGCGATCGTGATGCTGTCATGCATCTACTGGGGAGCCCTGTTCGGCGGGGCGATAACTTCGATACTGTTCAATATTCCGGGAGAGCCGTGGTCTGTTGCGACCACGTTTGATGGTTATCCCATGGCGCAGCAGGGCAAGGCCGGTGAAGCCCTGACCGCATCGTTTACGTCCTCTTTCTTCGGTGCGCTGGTGGCGATCATCATGATCACCTTTATCGCACCGGTGGTGGCCAACTTTGCTTTGCAGTTCGGACCTCCCGAATTTTTTGCGGTTTATTTTCTGACCTTTTGCAGCTTTATCGGCATGGGGAAGGAGCCGCCATTCAAGATTCTCGTCGCCATGATGCTGGGCTTCGCACTGGCGGCCGTGGGGATCGATATTGTTACCGGCCAGTTGCGGCTGACTTTCGGCTTTACCGAACTGCTGCGAGGCTTCAACTTCCTGATTGCCGTAATTGGACTGTTTGGCATTGGCGAGATTCTGTTGTCCATGGAGGAAGGTCTGTCCTTCTCCGGGAAGTCGGCGAAGCTGAACATGAAAATCGTGTTCGAAACCTGGAAAAAGCTTCCACGCTTCTGGGGTACCGCGATTCGCAGCACCCTCATCGGTTGCTGGCTGGGGATTACGCCGGGCGGGGCTACTCCCGCATCGTTTATGGCGTATGGCATTGCCAAGCGCACCTCCAAGGACGGTGACAAGTTCGGTACCGGTCAACTGGAAGGCGTGATTGCACCTGAGATTGCAAACAATTCAGCCGGGACTTCGGCACTGCTGCCCATGCTGGCGCTGGGCATTCCAGGTTCACCGACGGCCGCCGTTTTGTTGGGTGGACTGTTGATCTGGGGGCTGCAGCCGGGGCCCCTGTTGTTCGTCGAGCAGAAGGATTTTGTATGGGGGCTGATCGCGAGCATGTATCTGGGTAATCTGGCTTCCCTCATCCTGGTGCTGACCTGTGTGCCGTTTTTTGCGGCCATCCTGAAAATCCCGTTCTCGATCATTGCTCCCGTAATCGTCGTCATTTGTGCGGTTGGCGCCTTCACCGTGAACAATGCGATGGGTGATATCTGGTACATGCTGGTATTTGGTGCGGTAGGGTATGCCTTTAAAAAGCTCGACTATCCTTTGGCGCCACTGGTGCTTGCCCTCGTTCTGGGGGATGCTGCAGAAAGCGCGTTCAGGCAATCGATGCTGATATCCCAGGGCGACATGAGGGTGTTCTTTTCCAATGGCCTGGTTGGCAGCATTACCGGGCTTGCTCTGCTGGCGTTATTCTGGCCACTGATTGCCAAGATGTATGCCGGATTCAAGGCACGGCTGGCATAAATCCCGCCGCGGCATTTAAGTCGTGACAGCGTCCCCCGGCAGGCGGCTGGGGCATTAACTCTTTTCGCGGTCTGAGCTGGTGTTGGCGCTGCATCGGCGACTGGCCTCGAGGACCCCAGGGATCTCTCCCTGCCGGGCTGAGCAAGTTGCAGCTGATTTAGGGGGAGCATACGGCTCGTGCGCGTCACCGGTTGGCGACGATTCACATCAATTACCCAAATCAACACAGGCAGACATCGGCAGAATATGCCTGCCTGATGTGTGACGACAGCAATGCTGCCGTCGATGACCCGTCAGGTATTTTGCTTATTGCGGGCGCTGGCTGATCCGCTGGTCGGGTTCAGGCTGGTAATGCGACCGCTTTCGGTGCCGGCGGTTTCATCAATGACCGCATTGATCAGCGTGGGCTTGCGCGAGCGCACGGCCTCTTCCACGGCTTTGCGCAACTCGGCCGGAGTCGTGGCATGCACACCCACGCCACCGAAAGCCTCCATCAGCTTGTCATAGCGTGCGCCCTTAACGAATACGGTAGGCGCCACGTCGGGGCCGCCAGTCGGATTGACGTCGGTGCCGCGGTAGACACCGTTGTTATTGAATACTACGACGCAAACCGGCAGGTTGTAGCGGCAGATGGTTTCGACCTCCATGCCGGAGAAGCCGAAGGCGCTGTCGCCTTCCACCGCGATCACCGGCTGTCCGCTGACCACGGCGGCTGCGACGGCAAAGCCCATGCCGATGCCCATCACGCCCCAGGTGCCAACGTCGAGGCGCTTGCGCGGCTTGTACATGTCAACGATGCTGCGGGTGAAGTCCAGCGCGTTGGCGCCTTCGTTGACCAGCATGGCGTCGGGATTGTCCTTCATGATGTCGCGGATCACGTTCAGTGCGCTGTGGAAATTCATCGGCACCGGATTCTTGGCTAGGGTCTCGGCCATCTTGGCGATGTTTTTGGTCTTGCGTTCATCAATGGCGCCCAGCCAGTCTGCAGATGGTGCAGGCCAGTTGGCGCCAGCGGCGCCGATACCGCCCAGCATTGCCGCTACGCAGGAGCCGATGTCACCAACCACCGGAGCGTCAATGCGCACGTTGCTGTCCGCTTCCTGCGGTGAGATGTCGATCTGGACGAATTTCTGGCCACCCCAGTCCTTGTGCGATTTGCCGCCCCAGGTCTTGCCTTTGCCGTGTGACAGCAGCCAATTCAGCCGCGCGCCGATCAGCATCACCACGTCAGCCTCCGGCAGCACGTAGGAGCGGGCGGCAGCTGCGGACTGCTTGTGGTTGTCGGGCAGCAGGCCTTTGGCCATGGACATGGGCAGATAGGGAATGCCGGTCTTCTCGATTAGAGCGCGGATGTCGGCGTCGGCCTGCGCATAGGCAGCGCCTTTGCCCAGTACGATGAGCGGACGTTTGGCGTTCTTCAGCAGATCAAGGGCACGTTGTACGGCGTCCGGGGCAGGGATCTGGCGCGGCGCCGGGTCAACCACCTTGATCAGCGATTGCTTGCCGGCAGCCGCGTCCATGGTCTGCCCGAACAGCTTGGCCGGCAGGTCGAGATAGACACCCCCCGGGCGGCCGGAAACGGCGGCACGAATGGCGCGCGCGATGCCCACTCCGATGTCCGCGGCGTGCAGCACGCGGAAGGCGGCTTTGCATAGCGGCTTTGCGATTGCCAGCTGGTCCATTTCTTCATAATCACCCTGCTGCAGGTCGACAATCTCGCGCTCGCTGGAGCCGCTGATGAGGATCATCGGGAAGCAATTAGTGGTGGCGTTGGTCAGTGCGGTCAGGCCATTCAGAAAGCCGGGGGCGGACACTGTCAGGCAGATGCCGGGTTTTTGCGTCATGAAGCCGGCGATCGCGGCGGCATTGCCGGCGTTCTGCTCGTGGCGGAACGAAATCATGCGCATGCCCGCGGCCTGTGCCTTGCGGGTGAGGTCGGTGATCGGGATGCCGGGCAGACCGAAGATCGTGTCTATGCCGTTGAGTTTGAGGGCATCGATGACCAGATGAAAGCCGTCGATTTGCTCTGGTGATTGCGTGTCAGTCGTCATGTCAGGATCTTTCGCGTTCATGTTGAAATGCCTCGCGTTCTTGCCATCAATCAAGCAGGTATTTTTACCGTATCACTCAGCCGTGAAGGGCATACGGCGCCGGATTTCCTCGATTCACGACAGATTGAGGCCACTGGAATGCAGCTCTATCTTGATCGAACCTATGATAGGGCCCGGCACGCCCAGTTACTCTTGACCCCGGTCAATTTTAGTAACAGGACGATTCAGATTGCCTCTTAATCGATACGAGTATTGCGATGCATCAAACAAGCTTGCGGTGTCCGGGTGTCCGGGTGGCATGGGCGGCAGAAGCAGTGCTTCGCGGGTTGCTGCGGCCGGTCAGATTTTGCCGCGCCGCTTGAGGCGGCTCAGCGTTTCCGGTGACAGATTCAAGTAGGAAGCCAGTTCCTTTTTCGGCAGACGCTCGCCGAGCTCAGTGTGTTTACGCATGAACCGTTGCACCCGTCCCGGCGCGTTGAGCAGATGCAGGGTGATGGTGTGCGCCATGACTTCGCTCATCAGCCTCATCACTTCAAGCTCGAACTCGCCCTTGATTTTGGAGTGCCGTTCGAGGAAAGCAGCCCATTGCAGCATCGACAACTGGGCTGCACGCACACGGGTAACCGCGCGTATGGAATACGGCATGGGGGTCTTTAAGCGCCATGCGGCGTAGCTGGTGTCGATGTCACTTTCAGCGGCAAAACGCAAAATCATTTCCTTGCCCTGCGCATTGGAGACGGTTCGTTTCAAAATGCCGTCGATGACGAAGTATTGTTCCATGGCGTGCGTACCCTGGTGTTCCAGAGTTTCGCCCTTTGCATAGTCGATGACCTCAAGCAATGGCTCGAATTCCTTCCACTGCGCTACGCCCAGATTTTTTAAAACCAGGTTTTGCCGCAATTGCAGGCGTATGATTTTGGACTGGGGATGCAGTGCAAGCTGGGTCATGATCGTCCGCTGAAAGCAGGGTGTTGAATTTTATAACTATTTATAACCATTTGTTTCGTTAGGTAAATTTTTGGAGTGAAATCTTGACTCCGGTCAAGGCTAGGGTGCCGGGCATTACCTATAGTTGCGCCCTCCCGCTATGTACAATTAAAAAATATTGCGGTCCGACTCACAGTCTTGAGCGTGGCGACGTAATATCTGTGGCTAATGCAACTGGCAGACAGCCTTTGCTCTACCGTAGAATTTTTGGAGATCAGAATGGAAGCTTTGAAGGGTGTTCGAATCCTCGACATGACCCACGTGCAGGCCGGCCCGACGTGTTCGCAGCTGCTGGCGTGGATGGGTGCCGACGTGATCAAGTTCGAGCCACCGCAGGGCGACGCGACCCGCGGCCAGTTGCGCGACATACCAGACGCAGACAGTCTTTATTTCACGATGCTCAACTGCAACAAGAGGTCGATCACCGTCAATATGAAATCTGCTGAAGGCAAAACGATATTCGTGGATTTGCTGAAGCAGTGCGACATCGTCATGGAGAACTTCGGCCCCGGTGTTCTTGACCGTTTCGGCTTCACCTGGGAAAAAATCCACGAAATCAATCCGAAAATTGTCATGGGCTCGATCAAGGGTTTTGGTTCCAGCGGACCTTATGCCGAATTCAAGGCCTATGAGAATGTCGCGCAGGCGATGGGCGGTGCGATGAGTACCACGGGTACGCCCGACGGCCCGCCATTTGTTACCGGTGCGCAAATCGGCGACTCCGGGACCGGCCTCCACCTCGCGATCGGCCTGCTGGCCGCGTTGCATCAGGCGAACCGCACCGGTGAGGGGCAGTATGTCGAGGTGGCGATGATGGACGGTGTGATGAACCTGTGCCGCGTAAAGTGGCGCGACCATCAGCGGCTTACCCGCGGGGATCTTGCCGAGTATTCGGTGCCGACCTACAAGGGCATGGGTGACGTGCCACGCGCCGGCAATGATTCGGGCGGTGGCCAGCTGGGCAACGCGATTCATTGCAAACCGCACGGCGCAAACGACTGGCTTTACATCGTCGTTCAGGAGGCGGTCTGGGATGCGCTGGCCAAACGTATCGGCCCCGATGTGGGCATTCCAGACTTGGCTGGTGATGCAAGGTTTTCCAAGATCGGCGACCGGCGCAAGAACCAGCAGCTGATGTGGACGCTCATCAACAAATTCGCCGAAAAATACACCAAGCGCGAATTCATGGAGATACTAAATCCCCTCAACGTGCCGTGTGGTCCGATCATGTCCACCGAAGATCTTGCCAACGACGAACATATCCGGGGGCGCGACATGTATGTGGAACTTGATCATCCGCAACGCGGGAAATGGTTTAACGTCGGCATGCCGATCAAGCTGTCTGCATCTCCCGCGGTGATCGAGCGATCGCCGTTGCTGGGTGAGCACACCGACGAGGTGTTGAAGGAAGTGCTGGGTTATGGCGACGAGCAGATCGGCAAGCTGAAGGCCGCAGGCGCTTTCAGCGCACCGCCCAAGAAAAAAGTCTGATAGCCCGTCACGCATACCGAAAAGGAAGTTAGCCATGAAAATTGCAATTATCGGCCAGCAGGATTTTGGCAAGGACGTGCTTGAAGCCTTCCTTGCGCGCAAAGATGATGTGGCCGGCGTGTTCTGCGCCCCGGAAAAACCGGGGGCGAAAGCTGATCCGCTGCGCACTGCTGCCGAGGAGCACGGACTTAAAGTATTCCAGTTTCCGTCGCTGCGGGTGCCCGAGGCGCATGATGCACTGAAGGCGCTCAAGGTCGATATCGGCGTGATGGCGTATGTGCTGCAGTTTGCCCCGGACACCTTCGTGCATCTGCCGCGTCTGGGTACAATTCAATATCATCCATCACTGTTGCCCAAGTATCGCGGCCCCTCCTCGATCAACTGGCCGATCATCCGCGGCGATACCAAAACCGGACTGACCATATTCCGTCCGAACGAGGGTTTGGATGAAGGCCCGGTGGTGCTGCAGAAAACCTGCGACATAGGCCCCGACGAGACCATAGGCGAGGTGTATTTCAACAAACTGTCCCCAATGGGTGTACAGGCCATGCTCGAGGCCGCCGACCTGGTGTTTGCCGGCAAACACACCGAGACGGTGCAGGACGAATCGCAGGCAAGCTACGAGGGCTGGTGCCGCGCCGGGGAGGCACATATCCAGTGGTCCAACCATGTCGATTTCGTCTATAACCTGATACGCGGGACCAACCCTGCACCCGGCGCATGGACCACACTGAGCGGCAAGAAAGTGCAAATTTTCGACGCCCGCAAACACCTGTTCCGCCGCTATGCCGATGTGGCGGGCAAGATCGGTGAAGTGTCAGAGGTCACCGAAGCAAGTTTCAAGGTGACTGCACAGGGTGGCGTCATTGAAGTGCTGCGCGCACGCGGCGAAGATGGCAAGAAGCTGTCCGGCGGCGAATTTGCGCGTGCACATGGATTGGCGAAAGGCGCGTTACTGGGCACCTGATCTGGATTCATTGCCATCCGCCTGATGGGCCACGCTGCGGCGTGGCCCTTTTATTTTAACTTATTGATTTTATTGATATTTTTTGCGAATTTAGTGCGCGTCATGACGCAATCGGTGATTTTCCGTGCGTCTGTCAGCGTAAACAGACCGGTTGTCAGCTGTATATGCAAGACCTGTGGCGTTTGACACTAAGTGCTTAAAAAAACATAACCGTTAGAGGTGAATATCGTAAAATTCGTGAAACTCCGTCGTTAAGTCATTCAACAGAAACATAAAAACAACGCGGAACGGGCGCAAAAGGGATGAAAAAACTGAGCTTTTGGAAGGCCGACTGGTTTCTCGGGCTCATTGTGGCCGTTGTGATGCTGATGGCAGCACGCGGCGACTTGATCCAGAGCCTGGAACGCAAGGCCTACGACCTTGGCGTCCAGGCCGCCTCTCGCGCATCGTCAGACCGCATTGCAGTCATTGCTATCGACGACAGCAGCATAGCCAATATCGGTCGCTGGCCGTGGTCGCGCGATGTGCATGCCCGTATGGTCGATCTGCTGGCTGGCGCCAAAGCCAAGGTCATTGCCAATACGACTTTCTTCTTTGAACCGCAGCGTGACGCCGGACTGGCGTATATCGAAAAGCTGCTGAACCTGCAAAATGAGTTGTCCGCACAGAACGCGACGATTCCCGGCAAAGGGGCTGGCGACAGTGATGCCTTGAAGCGGATCGGTACGGTATTGGCCGAGGCAGAACAGGCGCTGAATACGGATCGCCAGCTTGCCGCTAGCATGCAGCGCGCCGGGAATGTCGTGCTGCCTATGGTTTTCCGCCAGCTCGCAGAGCCTCAGGGGAAACCTGACCAGCCCTTGCCCGGATATGTTACTGCCAATGGCATGGCCGGGCCACGCGGTGCGGAGGCTTTGCCGCCGCCCGGCGTTTTCCCACTGTTTCCGGTTGCCGATATCGGATCCGCCGCCGCTGGCATAGGGCATTTGAACGCCGACATCGACGTCGACGGTGCGGTACGTGCCGAACCTCTGCTGGTTCGATACTACGACAAGGTGTATCCATCGTTGTCGGTGCTGGTGGCAGCACGCAGCCTGAACCTGAGCATTGCCGATATCAAACCCGCGTGGGGCGAGTCACTGCAATTAGGCAGACTGCGGGTACGCACCGACTCCGAACTGCGCATGCACACTTTCTTTTATGCGGATCGCGACGGCCGTCCACCGTTTCCGGTGGACTCGTTTTTTGATGTGATCAGCGGCAAAGTACCCGCTGCAAAATTTCAAGACAAGATCGTACTGATCGGCGCAACAGCCGCCGGACTGGGCACGGCGCAGGTGACTCCGATCTCGCCGGCTACGGCCCCGGTACTGACACTGGCGCACACCATATCGAGCATACTCGGCGAGCATTTCTTTGTGACCCCGTCATGGGGCATCTGGGTGCAGGCCGGAGTATTTCTGGCGGTGGCCCTGTATCTGATCCTGGTATTGCCCCGCCTCAAGGCCGGTGTTGCCGCGGTGGTCAGTCTGGCGATCGGCGGTGTGCTGATCGGCACGCATTTCGGCCTGATGGTGACCCAGTTGACATGGGTGCAGCTGATGGGGGCGACTGCACTGCTCGCGATCGGCTATGGCGCATTGACCACCAAGCGGTTTCTGGTCACCGAGCGCGGCAAGGAAAAATCTGACGCCAACTCCGCGGAATCCAGTCGCATGCTGGGCATTGCCTATCAGGCACAAGGCCAGCTTGATCTGGCCTGGGATAAATTCCGGCAGTGTCCGCTCGATGATCCGGTCATGGAAAACCTCTATGGTCTTGCGCTCGATTTCGAGCGCAAACGCCAGTTCAACAAGGCCGAATCGGTATTCCGTTATATGGCGGATTTCAATCCGAAATTCCGCGACCTTGAGCAGCGCCTGACGCGGGCCAAGGCGCTGTCGGAAACGGTGATACTGGGCGGTGCACAGGGTCATCCGGGCGGCACAGTGATGCTGCCGGGTGGCGGCATGGAGAAGCCGATGCTGGGCCGCTACCAGGTCGAGAAGGAACTTGGTAAGGGCGCAATGGGTGTCGTTTACCTGGGCAAGGATCCGAAGATCGGGCGCGTGGTTGCGATCAAGACCATGGCGCTGGCGCAGGAGTTCGAGGGAGACGAGCTGACCGAGGTCAAAGAGCGATTTTTCCGTGAAGCGGAAACCGCGGGTCGGCTGACCCACCCCAACATCGTCACGATATACGACGCCGGCGAAGAGCACGATCTGGCTTTTATTGCGATGGAGTTTCTGAAGGGGCGCGATCTGGTGCCCTTTACGAAACCCGATGCATTGCTGCCGGTGCATCAGGTGCTGTCGATCATTGCCCGTGTCAGTGAGGCGCTGGGATATGCGCATAGCCAGAACGTTGTGCATCGCGACATCAAGCCGGCAAACATCATGTATGAGCCGGAAAGTGACACTGCAAAGGTCACCGACTTCGGCATTGCCCGGATCACTGATTCGTCCAAGACCAAGACCGGAATGGTGCTGGGAACGCCGTCATACATGTCGCCCGAGCAATTGTCGGGGAAAAAAGTAGAGGGGCGTTCCGATCTGTTTTCGCTGGGGGCGACCCTCTACCAGATGTTGTGCGGCAAGCTGCCTTTCCAGGGAGAATCGATGGCGCAGCTGATGTTCAAAATCGCCAATGAACCCCACGCGGATATACGCACCCTGCGCACGGGCCTTCCGGCCTGTGTGGCGGCAGTCACCAACAAAGCACTGGCGAAGGATCCGGACCAGCGATATCAAAGCGGCGAACAGATGGCGAAGGCCATCCGCCTGTGCCTTGGTACACTGGCTGCTACGCCGAAACCGGCCGCTGCTGTATCCTAAGCACAGATATGGGAAATTTAACGAATATGATGGAAATGGTGACCGCCACACACTCCGGCATGGTGCGCTCTCACAATGAGGACAGCATAGGTGCCGACGCATCGATCGGATTGGCCGTGCTGGCCGACGGCATGGGCGGCTATAATGCCGGCGAAGTTGCGAGCGGTATTGCCGTGGCGATGATCAGCGCTGAAATGAAAAAGGCGCTGGCCAGCGCCGATGGCGCGCTGGATGTGGCGGCTGCCGAAAATCTGGTCAGCGAGCAGACTGTGCGTGCGAACAGCGCGATCTACCAGGCCGCGCAAAACCAGGCCCAGTATTCCGGTATGGGTACGACTCTGGTGGTTGCGTTGTGGCATGACAACACGCTGATCGTCGGCCATGTGGGCGATTCGCGTCTGTACCGTTTCCGCGGAAACAAGCTGGAACAGGTCACGCGCGATCATTCTCTGCTGCAGGAGCAGATCGACAGCGGCCTGATTACCAAGGAACAGGCCCGTCATTCGCAGAACAAGAATTTGGTAACCCGGGCGGTGGGCATAGACCCGGAAGTCGAGCCGGAAGTCCATCGTCATCCGGTGCAGGCAGGGGATATTTATCTGTTGTGTTCCGACGGCCTCAATGACATGGTGACCGATGAGGACATGGAACTGACGATATCATCACTGCAGGCCAACCTGCCGCTGGCGGCGGAGCAATTGGTGCAGCAGGCGAACGACAATGGCGGTCGCGACAATGTTTCGGTTATTCTGGTGCGCGTGCTGAAGAGTTTTCCGGCCCGCAGCGGTTTTGTAGACAGGTTGAAGTCCTGGTTCGGATAAGCAACGGGGATACCACTATGGCGAAGTTGATACTTACACTTGAAGGCTCCACGATCCGCGAGGTGCCGCTCGACAAGGAGCGCATCATGATCGGCCGCAAACCGTCGAACGAAATTCAGATTGAAAATCTGGCGGTGAGCGGTGAACATGCCTGCATCGTGACGATCCTGAACGATTCGTTTCTCGAGGATCTGGGCTCGACCAACGGCACTCTGGTGAACGGCAACCAGATCAAAAAGCACATCCTGCAGAATAATGATGTGATCGAGATCGGGAAATACAAACTCAAGTATCTCGCCGAGGCACCCTCGGGCCAAGCCGGCGGCGGAGATGATTTCGAGAAAACGATGATACTGCGTGCGCCAGCCAAGACGGCTGCGTCGTCACCGAAGCCTGAACCTGCTCCGGCGGCGAAATCTGCCAACGAACCGGCTCCGCCGGCCAAGCCTTCTACGCCACCGCCGACTCCAATGCCAACTATGCCGCCATCCAAACCGCCAGTGCCGACGTCAGCCAAGCCTCCGTCACCGGATGCAGCTCCGGCCATGGCAAAACCTGCTGAACCACATGCACTGGCGGCCGTTCAAATTTTGACGGGCCCCAGCGCCGGCAAGGAACTGGATCTGACGAAAAACCTGACGACTCTGGGCAAGCCAGGCTTGCAGGTTGCGGTGATTACGCGTCGGCCGCAGGGCTACTTTATTACCCATGTCGAAGGTGCCAAGTTTCCGATAATCAACGGCAAGATGATTGATGCCCAGGCGCAACCCCTGAAGGATCACGATGTGCTAGAACTTGCCGGCGTCAAAATGGAATTTTTCATCAAGAAGTAACTAAAAATCTGCGCTGTGCAGACTCGACGGAACATGTTGTGGCACATGCTCCGCCTTTGTGGTGCAGAGACGCGGCAATAGCTGTCGGCACGGTCCGCGCTGGGACCGGAGGCCGCGGTCGGGGTCACCCAGTCGGGTGACGGTGGCGCCGGGGGAACCTGCAATTCCGCTGCGCGCGCGTACAGACCTGCGCAGGCAGGGCGCGGCTTAGGAATACTGAGTGAAAAAAAATCTGACACGCATTGCGATCGGCATGGCTATCGTGGTGCTGTTCCTGATGCATGCAATACATTTCTTACGCATGCCGTTGCTCGACAATCTTGAGGCCATCGTTTACGACACCCGCCTCCGGCTGACCATGCCGCGCACGGTAGACCCGCGGGTGGTCATACTGGATATTGACGAGAAAAGTCTGCTCGAGCGCGAAAAAGGCGGCGAAGGTCGCTGGCCCTGGCCACGCGATCGTCTTGCTCTGCTGCTCGACAAGTTGTTCGACAAGTACGGCATCGCAGTGGTCGGCTTCGACGTGGTATTTGCCGAACGGGATGAATCATCGGGCCTCCGCGTACTTGAGCGGCTGGGCGAACGTGAACTCAAAGGTGTCCCACAGTATCAAACCGTGCTGGATCAGGTGCGGCCCCAGCTGGAATACGACGATATTTTCGCCCGCAAGATGAAAGATCGCGCCGTCGTTCTGGGGCATGTATTTCTCAGCGACGACCCGGCCTATGCCAGCAAGAAAGGGATGTTACCGCCGCCGGTGCTGCCGGCCGGGACATTTGGCGGGCGTAAAGTCGGCGTCACCTCGTGGTCAGGCTATACCGCTAACCTTGAGCGTCTGCAACGCGCGGCCGCCAGCGCAGGGCACATCAACCCGTTGCCTGACACGGACGGCATCACCCGCCGGGTACCGATGCTCGTGGAATACGACAATGCGTATTACGAACCGCTTTCGCTGGCGATGGTGCGCGCGGTCACCGGGCACCAGCCGGTGCTGCCGGTGGTCAGCGATGACGGCAGTTCAACACAATACAGTGGTCTGGAGTGGATCAAGACCGGGCCTTTCCAAATCCCGGTCGACGATCAGGCGGCTGCGATGGTGCCGTACCGCGGTGCCAAAGGGAGCTTCCATTATTTTTCGGTGGTTGACGTTCTGAACGAGGAAGTCCCGGTCGCGGCTTTGCGCGGCAAGATTGTGCTGGTGGGCACCACCGCTCCGGGGTTGCTCGACCTGCGCGCGACGCCGGTGGATCCGGTGTATCCCGGGGTGGAAATTCACGCCAACCTGATCGCCGGCATACTCGACGGCAACATCAAGCAACGACCGCCTTATATCGTGGGTGCGGAGTTCGTGCTGCTGCTGGTGGTAGGGGTAATGCTGGCGCTGTTGCTGCCCATGCTGACCCCGTTCAAGTCGATGCTGGCAACCGCACTTATATTGGTGATGGTGGTTGGTGCCAACCTGGCGGTATTTCAGGCAGGGCACCTGATTTTGCCGCTCGCCTCGGGGTTACTGCTGATACTCGTGCTGTTTACTTTCAATATGGCCTACGGCTTCCTTGTCGAAGCGCGGGGCACGCGGCTGATCACCGGGCTGTTTGGACAGTATGTGCCGCCGGAACTGGTGGAGGAAATGGCGCGCAACCCCGAACAGTTCAACATGGCGCCGCGGGCTGAGGAACTTACGGTGCTCTTTTCCGACGTGCGCGGATTTACCACCATCTCAGAAAGCCTGAGCCCGGAAGACCTGTCGGTGTACATCAATGATTACCTGACCACGATGAGCCTGATTATACGTGAGGGCCACCGCGGCACTCTGGACAAGTACATCGGTGACGCCGTAATGGCGTTCTGGGGCGCGCCGGTGGCCGATCTGCACCATGCACAGAATGCCGTGCTCGCGGCCCTCAACATGATGAAGCGGGCCGTGGTGCTGAACAGCAAATTTGAAGCCAAAGGTTGGCCTCCGTTTGCCATTGGCATTGGCGTTAATACGGGCACGATGCGGGTGGGGGACATGGGGTCGCAGATTCGACGGGCCTACACGGTCATGGGCGACGCAGTTAATCTCGGCTCGCGACTCGAAGGCATTACCAAGCAATATGGTGTCGATATCATCATCGGCGAAAGTACCAAGAATAAAATTACCGGTATTGTGGTGCGCGAGCTTGATCTGGTGCAGGTCAAGGGCAAGGATGAGCCCGTGGCAATCTTCGAGGCGCTGGGCCTGGAAGGCGAAGTCGAGCAGTCCAAACTGGATGAAATCAAGCTCTGGAGTCAGGCGCTGCGGTATTACCGGGCACAGGACTGGGACAAGGCCGAACTGCAATTGATCAATCTCAAGAAAGTGACGACCAGGCCCTATCTCTACGATTCGTTTCTGGAGCGTATTGCCGGCTTTCGAGCTGAGCCGCCGGAGCCGGACTGGCGTGGTGTACACAAGTTCGAGACCAAGTAATGATGCTGTACGCAATACTTGAAACCCTGGAAATTCTTGGTGCGCAACTGTTCAATTGGAAATTGTGGCCTGACTTCAGGAAGATTCCGAATGAAAAGGCGCCCGTTCTGCGCTTTGCACCGGTCGCCATCAGTGAACCGATCATGTTGGGCGGCGGGCGCACCATTACGCCATTGCCGGCGAATCACGTAGTGCCGGCCGTTGGCAACCATCTTGCATCTGGGGCGGGCAGTCTGGTCTACACCGGGGATACCACCAGCCATGACGAAATATGTAAATATATCAATAAAATCAATTACTTACTATTTTTAATCATGGAGTCCGCACTACCGGACGCAGAGCGTGATCTTGCGGTAATCTCGAAACATCTGTGTCCGAGCTTGCTGGCGGCAGAATTGGCCAAACTCCAGTTGAATCCAGCCATTTATGTGACACACTTCAAACCACGGGAAGCCGAACTGACCATGGGGCAGATCGTGGCCCTGGTACCGCAACGCCGACCGCAAATGCTTGAGCAGAATCAGATTTTTTAATTCTGAGAACGGCGCAGCGTAACAGGGCCTGCGTCAGCACAGCAGTAACGGAAACAGAGAGGTGATCATGAGCACCGTACTTCAAAGCAAACCGGCGGCCGCAGACAATCTGGCCGATAAGCTCAATTTTCAGCAAAAGCTGCAGGCAGTCACCAACAAGATCCATGCGACCAAGAATATTGACGAAATCATTCTTGAGTTGTCGCAGGAACTGTGCAGCCTGTTCAATGCGGACCGCCTGACCATCTATATGCTCAACGAGGACAAAGGTTCGATAATTTCCAAGGTCAAGACAGGGCTCAATTCATTCAAAGACATCAAGCTGCCAATCAACGAGCAGTCGATCGCCGGATTTGTGGCGGCCAACAAACGTGTCGTCAATATCCGCGACGTGTATGACGACGCGGAACTCAAGACCTACAGCCCGCAATTAAATTTCCTGAAGGCTGTCGATTCCAAGACCGGTTATCGCACCAAGCAGATGCTGGTGGCGCCGGTGGCGGAGGCTAAAACCAAGGAACTGATCGGCGTCGTCCAGATCATCAATAATAAATCCGCACAGCCGTTTCCCCAGATGATGGAGGAAGGGGTCACGTCACTGACGGAAACACTGGCGATTGCATTCAGGCAGCGCCAGGGCCCGATGATGCAGGTCCGCAGCAAGTACGACAGCCTTGTAGCCAATGCCGTGATTTCCGGAGAAGAACTGGAGCTGGCGCAACGCTCGGCTCGCCGCAAGAATCTGGATGTTGAAGTCGTGTTGACGGATGAGTTCCAGGTCAAACTGCCGGCATTGGGCGATGCGCTGGGCAGTTATTTCGGCGTGCCCTATGAGCCGTTCAAGCAGGATCGCATCAAACCCCCCGATCTGATGCGCAACATGAACCGAGAATTCTGCCAGACCAATCAGTGGGTGCCGCTGGAAGATGTAAAGGAAGGGATCGTCGTCGTTACTACCGACCCGGAGCGTGTAAAAGCGTCGCGGATGGTCAGCAACGTCTATCCAAAAAGCAAGATTGTCTATCGCGTCACCACCAATCGTGAGTTTGCGAGCACGCTGGACCAGATGTTTGGCGGCGCCTCCGGCCTTGAGGACTCCGGCAACATCGAAGACATGCTCGGGACACTGGACGACGAAGCCGAAGGCGAAAGTTTCGGTGGCGATGATGTGGCCTCGGCCGCGTCTGATAATGAACTGGTCAAGCTGGTCAACAAAATCATCATCGATGCCTACCAGCAGGGCGCTTCCGATATCCACATCGAGCCATATCCCGGCAAGGGAAAAACGGAAGTGCGCTTTCGTAGAGACGGATCTTTGCAGCCGTACATCCAGGTTCCGGCGAGTTACCGTAACGCGCTCGCTGCGCGACTGAAAATCATGTGCGATCTGGATATATCCGAGCGGCGCAAGCCGCAGGACGGCAAGATCAAGTTCAAGAAATTTGGACCTCTGGATATCGAATTGCGGGTGGCGACCATACCTTCTGCGGGAGGCGTTGAAGATATCGTCATGCGGATACTGGCCGCCGGCGAGCCGATTCCACTGGAGAAGTTGGGGTTGACCGCTCACAACCTTACGACCCTCAAGGAGGTCGTATCCAAACCTTATGGGCTGTTCTTTGTTTGCGGCCCGACCGGTTCCGGTAAAACCACGACCTTGCACTCGGTGCTGGGCTACCTGAACACCTCGGACACCAAGATCTGGACCGCAGAAGACCCGGTGGAAATTACGCAGAAAGGCCTGCGCCAGGTGCAGATGAATCCCAAGGCGGGAATGACGTTTGCGGTCGCAATGAAAGCCTTCCTGCGTGCCGATCCCGACATCATCATGGTTGGCGAGATGCGCGACAAGGAAACCGCCGGCACCGGCATTGAGGCGTCGCTGACGGGCCATCTGGTGTTCGCCACCCTGCATACCAACAGCGCTCCGGAATCCATCATCCGCCTGTTGGACATGGGCATGGATCCGTTCAACTTTGCCGATGCGTTGCTGGGCATTCTGGCGCAGCGTCTCGCCAAGCGGCTGTGCGGCAAATGCAAAAAACCGCATGCCGCGACCGAAGAAGAGATTCACAGCCTGCTGGTTGAATATTCGATGGAGCTGAAGAACGCGGAGCGTTGGAAAAAAGATCCCAAGGCCGCCGAGGCCAAGGTGCTTGCGGGTTGGACCAAGGATTACGGCGGAGAGGACGGCAAGCTGATCATTCACGATCCGGTGGGATGCGAAGTCTGCGGCGGCACTGGGTACAAGGG
>JBBKXO010000321.1:0-7134 GCA_037969525.1 Burkholderiales bacterium
CTGCCGATGATGGCGATGTTGAGACCGTCTCCGCCTTTTTGTTTTGACGAGGTTGATTGCCCGGGCGACGAGGCCCGGATCGCGCTCTGCTGCCTGTCCGCCTTAAGCGTTTCGGCACCGTATCCCTTGCTTTTGATCGCAGCGATCAGCGCCGAGTTGGCAGTACCGTCGCGGGTTTCCACGCTTGCCGTTTTGTCCTGATATGAAACTTGGGCCTTGATCACTCCCGCCACGGTGGCAAGCGCCTTTTCCACGGTCCGCGCGCAGTGATCGCACGTCATCCCGCTTACTGCCAGCGTGTGGGCACCCATGTTACTTTCCTCCTTTGACGGTGGATGGATACCCGGCATCGCCGGTGGCCTTTGTCAGCGCTTCAATGTTGGTTTTGGCGTCGTCAAAAGTGACTACGGCCTGTTTTTTCTCATAGCTCGCGTCGACTTCCGAGACGCCATTCACTTTTTTGAGCGCGATCTTGATGGTGAACGGGCATAAGGTGCAGGTCATCCCGGGAACGTCCAGTGTCACCGTCTTGGGCGCGGCGAGCGATAAACCAGTCGCGGCAGAAAACGTCAAAGCCATCAGCAATAAAATTGAATTTTTCATGTCAGCCTCTTACGAATAACCATGCTACATAGGGAGATGCGATCGCGATCGCGACCAGTACCACCACGCTCCAGAATGCAATTTTGTAAGCGCGGCGCGCCTGCGGTACAGCACAAACCTCACCAAGTTCACACTGCTCAACAGGCTTATAAATCCGGCGCCAGGCAAAAAACAGTGCAATCACGGCAACCCCGACGAATATCCAGCGATAAGGTTCCAGCGCCGTGAGATTACTGACCCAGGCGCCACCCAGCCCCAAACTAATCAGTATCAGCGGCCCGGCACAGCATGCCGACGCGAATATGGCAGCAACGCTGCTGGTAACCAGTGAGCCCGCTTCTGCTTTGCCTTCGGACAATGTAACGTCCTCCTTCCAATAAATGACTTGATGCGGTAACTTTAGTTCCGTAGTCAAGTACGGAGTCAAGCGCTATGTCCAAGAAATCCATGCCCAATAAAACCATCACCTCGAGTGTGGTCACTATCGGCCGGCTCGCCGAAGCGGCCGAAGTTAACGTTGAAACAATCCGCTATTACCAGCGCATCGGGCTGCTGCCCTTGCCGCAGCGCGATTACGGCCGCATCCGGCGCTATTCTGTGGATGATTTAAAGCGGGTGCGCTTTATCAAGCGCGCACAGGCGCTGGGTTTTTCGCTGGAGGAGGTTGCAAAGCTGTTGGAGCTGTCGGACGGCGAGCACTGCACAGAGACGAGAGTTCTTGCCGAAAGAAAGCTCGCGATGGTCAAGACAAAAATTGACGACCTTGCAGCCATGCAGAAAGCGCTGAAGGGTTTGGTGACGCAGTGCGCGAAAGGCAGTCGAGGGTGCGGGTGCCCGATTATCGATACCTTGATTGAAGGTGGGCTGTGACCGCGCAGGCGATTTGCGATTAAATTCCCACACCGCCAATTATCAAATACTTCCGTGGACTGTCCGTAGTCTCGCGAAGCAAGTTGCAACAGCTACGGGCACGGCTACCTATCCTTGCTTTACTTTCTGAACTTGCCCCAGAGCTCGTCCAGCCGCGCATAGCGACCACAGCTGGTAACGTAGTACTTATAGCGCAACGGGTTCTTTTGGTAGTAGTTCTGGTGGTAGTCCTCTGCCGGCCAGAACTCGTCTGACTTTACGATCGGCGTCACGATCAGCTGCTTGAAGGGTTTTTCTTTTTCCCATTTCGCCTTCGATGCTTCGGCAAGCCGCTTCTGCTCCTCGTCGTGCCAGAAGATCGAAGGCCGGTATTGCGAGCCGGCGTCGCAGAACTGGCGGTCGACCACCGTGGGGTCGTGATTCACCCAGAACTGCTCGAGCAGCCGCTCGTAGCTCACCTTCTTCGGGTCATATACGACCTGCAGCACCTCGGTGTGGCCGGTCGTGCCAGAAGACACTTCCCGGTAGGTCGGGTTCTTCTTGCTTCCGCCCATGTAGCCAGAGGTAGTCGAAATTACCCCCGGAACCTTGTCCATGGCTTCCTCTGTACACCAGAAGCAACCGGCGGCGAAGGTGGCTGTGGCAAGCCTGGACGGCTGGCCTTGGGCAAAGGCAGGGAGAACTGCGATGATAACCAACCAGATCAGTAAGGCAAAAATTCGGGTAAACATGCTTTAGGCTCCTTAAGGTGTTGCAATCGGCACGATCCAACGAATCCCGATGTGTCAGAGTCCTGTTATTTCCTGAATGCGTATAGCGCGCCACGCTCCTGGTTCAGAGTCGGAATGTTGATTTCCATCGAATCCAGCAATGCGTGCATTTCGACACGCAACGGCATGTCCCGCGGCTGCCTGTGCCGTGTAGGTTTTACTGTAAGCACTAGCGCTGTACCGCCACGCGGGGCGCCGGTCGGGTTATCTGGCCGGACGCTCCCGAGGGCGTTCGGCTACGCCGCCATTCCATAACAATGGCGCCAACGAGCAACGCGACCCCCGCGGCCGCGACATAGAGCCGGACTGGCTCGAAGTAGGCCAGCAGCAATTCACCGCCAAAGAGCAGCAACAAAATCTTGTTGCAGACAGGACAGGCAATCCCGAGAAATCCGATCACGCCGCCCGCTCCCGCCGCGCGGTCTGCGCAGGCCGGACGCCTGATCGCCACGTAGAGACCAGACAATATCGAGAGCATGCCCAGCAAGCCGATTTCCCATCCGCCTGCGGGCGTCATGCGCATGAAGAACGGGTTAGCCCACAGCGCAGAGACGGTGCCGAGGCTCACAAAAACCAGCAACGCAACAGCGACACTACCCGCCCAGCGACGTAGAGACATATTTGATAGCAGCACTTACGAGCACCTTCATCTCGAAACGTTACTTATACGCCGTGGATCCCTACTTGGCCATCAGCTCGAGATACACCTGTTTTGTTGTGTTTGGAATCGCCCGCTCGCGCGGCCACTTTGCAAACTCTCCAAGCTCTGCGCGAATGCCACTCTGGATCTCATCCCGGGAATTTTCGGCGTCCTGCATGGTCCGAATTTGATTGCACATGGTCTCAAAGTAGCGATCCTGATCAGGCAGCGGCTTCGTACCGTTGCCCTGCGCAAAGATGCCGTGACCCGGCACCACGCTTGCCGTGGACCAACTGGTCAGAGTCTTCAGAACCTGCTGCCAGTGGGCTACGTCCGAACGATTGTCCGCCGTCGGGTGAAGTTCGACGAAAAGAAGGTCGGCGACAAACAGGATTTATTCCCTGGGCAGCCAGGCAATGGTGGTGTCTGGCGTATGATTAATCCATGAAGACATTGCTTGGCGTCGTTATCTGCATTGCGATCACCTTCCCTGTTCCTGGGTCGGCGATGGGCCTGTTGCCCAAAGATGAAGGACAGGCTGCCTGGGAGGCGGTTGCAGGCAAGGTCACTACCACTCTGGATGGAAACTGCAGCTCCGTCAAACAGCCTGCGGGGCGCCTTTCAACCGCTGCCACGCCAGGGACGAATCACGGCAAGCTTGCGCTCAACAAAGGGGTTACCGCAGTCCTTCATCCTATGACCTCGGTCCGATACGTCATCAACCCGGAAAAAAAGCAGGGCAAGCCGGAGCACACGGGCGGGCTGCTTGAAATAACCGCGCCGACAACGGGAACCTACGCGCTCGGCACCGTCAGCGCAGCCTGGATCGACATGGTGAACCATGACGAACGGAAATTGACCAAAGCCAAGCTGTACCAGTGGGTGGATTTTTGCAGCCGCCGCATGAAAGCCGGGTTGTTTGAGTTGCAGGCTGGCGCGCGCTACTGGATCCAGATATCCGCGAGCCCCGATTCCGCAATCGACGTTTTCGTCGCAGGACCGTTAAATTAATTCGCCCATCTGATCTCTTTGCCATCCATCTCAGCGAAGGCATTTGTCAGCGGCAACCGAAACTCCGATTAACACAAGATTCAGACACGCCCCTTTGCTTGTGTTTTGATCATATCAACTGTCCGCTGGCGCGTTTTTTAGCTGTTTTGTTCTGGCCAGGCTCAGCACCACCTCCAGCCCGCCCGCCGCACGGTTGCACAGGACAATGCGGCCACCGTGCAATTCGGCCACGTTTTTCGCAATTGCGAGTCCGAGACCCGTACCACCAGTATCGCGGTTGCGTGAACCTTCGACTCGGTAAAACGGCTCAAATACTTTCTCCAGTTGCTCCGGTGGCAGCCCCGGGCCTTCATCGATGATGCGAATTTCTAGCCGCTCAGCGTTGTCGTCAATGACAACCTGCGCGGTCTTGCCGTACTTGATCGCGTTTTCCAGCAGATTGGCGAGGCAGCGTTTCAGCGCCTGCGGCCGGCCCGGATACGGGCCCGCGGCCTGTCCGCTGATCGTCACCGCACCGCCGGTCTCACCCAAGTCGGCCTGCAGGCTTTCCAGCATTGCCATCACATCGACCGGTTGCACCGGTTCACCGTTGTCCATGCCGCGCAGGAAATCCAGCGCGGAGGCAACCATCGCTTCCATTTCCTGCAGGTCGTTGCCGAACTTCGTGCGCAGCTGCGTATCCTCCAGGAGTTCGGCGCGCAGCCTGAGGCGCGTGATCGGCGTCTTCAGGTCATGCGACATCGCCGCCAGCACCTGGGTGCGTTCGCGCAGATAACCAACGAGCCGCGACTGCATGGTATTGAAGGCGCGTGCCGCACTGGCCACTTCGGTCGGCCCGGTTTCTGCCAGCGGCGGGCGGTTGATGTTTTTACCGAGCTCATCGGCAGCGTCAGCCAGCGTCTTCAGCGGCCGCGTTGCCCAGCGCACGGCGATCAGTGACACCACGATCACTGCGGTCAGCAGCAAGCCTATGCTCAACAACAGCCGGAAGGGCCAGTTCTCCGTCGCCGGCAGCTGCCGCGTGTCGAAGGTGGCCAGGGTGCCGTCCTGCAGACCTACCTGCGCGACAAAGGTCATTCCGCCGCCGCGCGAGCCGTAGTGCATCATCGGCGGCATCCAGCTCCCGTCACCCTCTCCCGACAGCGATCGATGCATGCCACCGCCGCCACCCGGGTAGGGTGCGCCCTGTGCCATGCCCACCACGACCGGACGTTGATCGCCGACATAGCGGCGCAGCAGGGATGTGAACAATACGACTCTAGCGCCGGATTCACTTTCAGCGGCAGCCGGGGCCAGCGGCCCTCGATCGAGACGGACGGTCAATGGCGGAGCACTCAGCACCTTGACGATCTTGACTCGCTCAGCTGGTGTCATGGTGTCGAGCAGGCGCACGATGTCGGCAATGCGCTGTGCCGACTGCATGCCGCTGGCCTGCGCCAGCAATTCGCCACGATCGTGCATGTGCACGGCAAAACTCAGCAGTTGTGCGATCAGCAATCCGCCGAGCAACACCAGCACCAGACGGCTGAACAGTGAGCGCGGCAGCAGGCTCATCGCGCACCCGCTTCAACATGCGCGGAAAACACATAACCCTGGCCGCGCACGGTCTTGATGATCGCCGGTTCCTTAGCATCTTCACCGAGACGCTGGCGCAGGCGGCTGACCTGCACATCGATCGCACGGTCGTAGGGGCCGGCTTCGCGAGACAGCATCAGGTCGATCAACTGGTCGCGCGTCAGCACGCGGTTGGGGTGATCGACAAAGATTTTCAGCAGCCGGAAATCGGTACCGCTCAAGGCCACGACCACACCCTGCGGGGAGGTCAGGTTGCGCGTGGCGCAGTCGAGGGTCCAGCCGGCAAAGCGGAACACGCCGGACTCTACACTCTTCATGTTGTCGGGCAGCGCCCTTGCCCGGCGCAGCACACTCTTGATGCGCGCCAGCAGTTCGCGCGGGCTGAAGGGCTTGGCCACGTAATCATCGGCACCCAGCTCAAGGCCGACGATGCGATCGGTCTCTTCGCCGCGCGCAGTCAGCATGATGATCGGCACCGTGGAGCGCGCCCGTAGTTCCCTGCACAGTGTCAACCCGTCATCACCGGGCAACATCACGTCGAGGATGATGACATCGGGATGCGAGTTTTCAACCACTGCCCGCAGCCCTTTGCCGTCGGCCAGCGCAGTGACGCGATAACCCTGCTTCTGCAGGTACTCACCGAGCAGCGTGCGGATTTCCCGGTCGTCATCCACCACCAGGATATGGTCGGGCGTGTTCATGGCTTGGTTATACCGGAGGTACGCGCATGGAGCATGGAAAATTGTATCGCAGTGTATCAATGCCCCGGAGATGCAAACCTGCGATACCAAACGCGGCTTGCCTGACACAGTTGCGTTACAGGTTAATGCGTTAATCGAATCGTCAGGAAAGCCCGCCACCACTGAAAACGGAAAACGACGGGCCGACTTAGGACACTTCGATAACCACTACGCAAAGGAACAAATCATGAAAAACCTGAACAAAATCGCAACCGGTGTCGCACTTTCACTCGCTGTCGGCCTCGCCGCCACTGCTTACGCCCACCAGGGTGAAGGTCGCGGCACGGGTCCCGGCGCACAAAGCGGCCAGCACCAGGGCATGCAAGGCGGCATGATGGGGCACGGCCAGATGCAGGGCATGGGCTACGGCATGCAGGGAGGCGTTGATGGCATGCAAGGTCGCGGGCACGGTGGCTCGCAAGCCGGCCAGCAACTGATGACCCCGGAAGAGCGGACCGCAATGCAGGAAAAAATGCGCAATGCGAAAACCCCCGAGGAGCGCCAGCAGATCGCCCTGGCTAACCGTGCCGAAATGCAGAAACGCGCCGCGGAAAAAGGCATTACGCTGCCTGAGCATCGCGGACCGCACGGCCACGCCGGTATGGGCCCGAACGCAGCACCGACGGCTCCAGCCACTACCCCTGCGCAGTAACAGCAAGCAGGTCGAGGGGGGCGGACCATCCGCCTCCCCCTCTTTTTTCAGGCATCATCAGCACTGAATGAACACTTTGCCTACATTTCTAGAAAATGAGAAATTCATGCAACGTTTTTTGATCCATACAGCCACTCTACTGTTATTGAGCGGGCTGGTCTTTCCGCTCGCTGCAACGGCGCAGTCACCCCACACTCACCAACACCGCTTTGGCAATGCGGAAAAATGGGCGCAGATCTTTGATGACCCGGCGCGCGACGCCTGGCAGAAACC
>JBBKXO010000322.1:0-10951 GCA_037969525.1 Burkholderiales bacterium
TGGCCAGCGCATTCTCGTAATCCATTTTGGAGCGGTAAAGCCCGTAGCGGCCGCACATGGGGAAATACTATACCGGTTACAGCTCAGCTGGGCCGACAGGACAAGGAATGCCCGGGGAACCCGCGGTGTTCGATGGCGGAGGTACATCCCAGTGCCGGTATGTGTGCCGTCGTACAGAACGTTAAAGGGCACAGAGGGACAATTGAGTCCTTGAACGATACGTCCGGCTCGAACGCCGCCGGCATCGATTCCAACCGAACCGGAGAACAACCATGACAACGATGAACAAACTGGGAATGACACTGGCTGCGGCCGCGCTGCTCGCACTGACTGGATGCGGCACCATGGGCGGCCCGTCCAATACATCAACATCCACGAGCAATGATCCGGGGACTGCCGCATCGGGCAGCGCCTATACAAGTTACGGGGTCGTGCAGTCCATCGAACTCGTAAAGCAAAACACCAGCACCGGTATTGGCGGAAGCGGCATAGGCATCGGCGCCATCGCCGGTGCAGTCGTGGGCGGCGTGCTGGGCAACCAGGTCGGTGGTGGAACCGGCAAGACCGTTGCCACCGTTGCCGGTGCCGCAGGCGGCGCTTATGTTGGCAACGAGATCGAAAAAGGTCAAAGAACGCCGACCGCGGATTCTTACAATATCAACGTGCGCATGAACAGCGGTGGCTATCAGACCGTGAACCAGGCCAGCAGTGCCGACCTCCGGGTAGGTGACCGGGTGCGCATCTACAACGGTACCGTGCAGCGCTACTGATCTGCAGATCGACGGGGCGGATCATCTTTGCGGCGTGTTCTCACCGCCCGCCTTTGAAATTCAACATCATCCAACACCAGGGAAATACACATGACCACCATGCTTAAAGTAATTGAAGTGCTCGCCGAGTCCAACAAGAGCTGGGAAGATGCGGCAGCGACTGCAGTGGCCCACGCCGGACGCACGGTGAAAGGCATCAAATCGATCTACATCAAGGACATGCAGGCCAAGGTCGAAAACAACAAAATCGTGATGTACCGCATCAACGCCAACATCAGCTTCATGCTCGAGTAAGCGGATTTGCAGTGTCGCCTGATGAACCCCGCCTTATTGACCTGATAAGCCCGTCGCCCAGTCGCAACCGCAGGAGTTAAAGATGATTCATTTCAGATCCTTGATGTTCTTGGCGCTTTGCCTGCCCGCGCTGCTGACGCTCGGAGGATGTGAAACCACCACGTCCGGCGGTTCGGTGGGCGCGGACCGCAGGCAGCTGATGCTGGTGTCCTCGCAGCAGCTCGACCAGATGGCCGCGCAGGCGTATGCCAAGCTGCTGGCCGACTCATCAGCCAAGGGAACGCTTAACCGTGATCAGGCGATGCTGCGGCGCGTGCGTACAATCGCCAGCCGGATCGAACCGCAGACCCGGGCGTTTCGGGCCGATGCACCGGGCTGGCAATGGGAAGTCAATGTCATTTCCAGTGACGAGCTCAACGCGTTTTGCATGCCCGGCGGCAAGATCATGGTTTATTCCGGGCTGATCAACCAGCTTAGACTGTCCGACAACGAGATCGCGGTCGTCATCGGCCACGAAATCGCGCATGCGCTGCGCGAGCATTCCCGTGAACAGGTTTCACAGGCGATGGCCGCGCAGACCGCCATCGGCCTGGGCGCCGCTTTGCTGGGCCTTGGCGACGGCGCGGCCGGCCTTGCCAATACCGGCTATTCGGCGCTGATCGCGACCCGTTTCAGCCGTAACGACGAGAGCGAAGCCGACCGTATCGGCCTCGAACTCACGGCGCGCGCCGGTTATGACCCGCGTGCCGGCGTGACGTTGTGGCAGAAGATGATCAACGCCAGCCAGGGCGGACGGCCGCCGGAATTTCTCAGCTCACACCCGACCGAGTCCAGTCGCGTGCAGCAGATTCAGCAACTGCTGCCGATCGTAATGCCACTCTACAACGCGTCACATAAAGCCTGATCCGCAGCCCGATCGATAGCGGATATTTTCAGTGGCTCCCCGCACCGATAAACAGGTTCCGCACAACTATCTCAGATAACTTGCACCGTCCTATTTACGGTGCGACTTTTGACAGTCGTGTGTCGGTTACTGTTCCGCTTTCGGCTTCCAGCCGTAGGCTTGGGCGCACGCACCGCCCATCAACAGCGCACGTTCGCTGTCACTCAACTTGTCGGTCAGCCGGAAAGGCGCTACTGCCTGCTCGTAATTGACGACGGCGGATGCACGGGTCCAGTCGGTGCCCCAGAGGCAGCGCTCGAATCCCCAGGCATCAAACACGCGCGCGAGCGGGTCCCAGATATCCGGGAAGGGATAAGGTTTTTGCGACAGCGTGCAGGCGCCGCTGACCTTGATCACCAGGTTGGGGCGCTTTGCCAGCTCCAGCACCTTGGGCAGGTCAGCCCAGGGTTGCGCTGCTCTCGCGGACGGCTCATGGGGCTGCAGTATGCCCAGGTGGTCGATGATGAATCGCGTCTCGGGATGCCGGTCGATCAACGCGGCGCCGGCGTCCAGATTGCCCCAGCACAAGATATTGACCGGAAAGTCATGGAGCACCGCTGCGCGCAGTATGCGATCCAGCTTCGGGTCATTGGGGTCGCGCCCGGAATCCTTCTTCAGGATGACGCGGATACCTACCGTACCCGGCGTCTTTTTCCAGCTGGCAATCACGTCTTCTACTGCCGGATCATCCGGGTCCACCGGTTTGACCAGGCCGAACTTGCCCGGGTAAGCCCGTTGCACTTCCACCGCATAACTCGCGTCGTAGCGGTACATCGAAAAAGAGGAAATGAAAATGGCGCCGTCCACACCAACCTGGTCCATGGCTGCCACCATTTCGTCGCCGGTGGCAGAAGGTGGCCAGTTCGGCACGGTATGCCAGGGCCGTTTCGGGGTGTTCGCTTCGTACGCGTGGATTTGTGAATCGATAATCATCCTTGGATAACTCCAGTGGTTGTGATTCGTTACTGAATAAAATGCGGGCCGCTGTTTTTTCAGTTCGACCGCTAACCCGAATTACGGTGATAACCGCGCCGTCATAGTGGCGCCGCTTGCAGGTATTCTACGAAACTCTGCGCCAGTTTTCTGCCTAGTTATGAAAGTCGTGTTCTGCTACGCAACGAGACCACTATGTGTTTGGCTGGCAATCACTAAGCATCCTCTGTAAATTGACGGCCTCAATCCAGTTTCACTTCCTGTGGAGATTCCATGCTACGCATCTACGGCTCCCCCAATTCCCGCGCCCTGCGCACCGTCTGGATGGCTGCTGAACTCGGTCTCGAATACGACCACAAGGACTGGCTGCCGCGCTCACCGGATACCCAGACGCCGGAATACCGCGCGGTCAATCCCAATGCGCGGGTGCCGACCATCGATGACGACGGTTTCATCCTGGCCGAGTCGCTGGCGATCAACCTGTATCTCGCGAAGAAGCACAAAAAGCTCTACCCCGCCGACCCGCAGCACGAGGCGCTGGCCTGGCAGTGGAGCCTGTGGGAGACCGACCGCCTCGACCGCCAGATCGTTACCTACGTGCGCAACTTCGTGGCGCTGCCCGAAGCCGAGCGCAAGCCCGAACTCGCGGCCGCAGCGTGGAAGGAAGTTGCACCCGCGTTTGATGTACTGGAAACGGCGCTGACCAAAGCAGAGTGGCTGGCCGGCCCGGCGTTTTCAGTGGCGGATCTGAATGTGGCCGGAGCGCTGTATCGCGCGCTGTCGATTGATGTGTCGAAGTGGCCGCACTTCGATGCGTGGCTGAAACGCTGCTGGGATCGCCCTGCCGCCAAACAAGCGCGGAAGCTGCGCGAAAAATAGGCTTGCCGGGCGCTGCAGAGGGTTGTTACATAAATAGTTGATTTAATTGTGTTTTTTGTAATTTCCCTCTGTGCGGTCCTAGCTCACAAAGCAGCGCTAACCGGGCGCAGACGTCGTGTCGCGCGCCACGATGGCGTTCTTCAGCGGCAGCGGCTGCTCACCCAGCATTTCCTTTTCAATCACTGAGCGCACTTCGTCCAGATCCAGCCCGTGTTGCTCGACGAGGTCCATCACGTCGGCCAAGATTGCGTCGGCGTCCTGCATTTTCTTCAGGCGCTTGAAGGTGTCCTCGCGCTTGATGCCCATGCTCTCGCCCACGAGTTCGAGGAAATTCACCACTTCAAACGGCCAGTCGGTTTCGTGGCTGCACAGTTCGCGATGGCAGGCATGGTAGACGCCGGCGAGCGCATCGACTTTCGCCGCGGCTGCAGCTTCCAGTATGGTCCGATGCACTTCGCGCTTGAAAGCCGGCAGCGGCTGCAGCGTGTTGCACATATAGCCCGCCTGCGGCTGTTCGAGTTCGATGTAGGTCAGCCCCGGTATCGCCTGCAGGAGTTTGATCGCCGATTCACATACGCCCGGCACCCCCGGATGTTCGTGCAAGCCCACTCGTTTGTTAACTGGCATACGCATCAACGGGCGCAGCCGGTCGAGCTGGCTCGCGAGGTACACCACAAAAGCCTCTAGGTCATAGCCGGGCGCTGCGGAGTCTCCTGTGCGACCGGGCAGGACGTTTTCACCCAACTGGATGGTGCAGGTCGGGCACCACGCCAGCACCTTCGCTGCACCCGTCGCGGCAAAACGGTCGGTCGTGCCGTAGGCGATGCGCCCTGAGGCGTCAAAGTCGCCGGTGCGAAACTGGATGACGCCGCAGCAATCACCGGGCCCGCCCATCACCTGGTACGACACGCCCAGCGCATCGAGGATGTCCAGCGAAAGCAGCACCATGTGCGGCGTGCGCAGCACGTTGCAACCGGTATAGAAAACAACATCCGGCGGCGCTTCCACGGGTTTGACATTGCGAGTCTCTGTGCTGCGAAAGCCTTTCAACACTGCTGCTGGCAACTGCATGCGCGACAGCACGCGCACGCCGCGGCCCATTTTGGCAAATCCTGCGCTGCCGTTTTTGTGCTGTTGCTCAATCGTGTTGCGGCGCTGGATGGCGATACGCGTCATGGCCAGCATGAAACGCGGGTTCACCGACTCAGGGCACGCGGGGATGCAATGGCCGCTGCCCGAACACACCTGCGCCCAGCGTTCGGCTGCGGGCGTGCCGCTGCCGCCACGGATGATGTCGAGCACGCCGCTGACAACATCGGCCGCATTTTGATTCGCCAGCCCCGCCGGCGCCGGCATCGGACACACTTCAAAGCAGCGCCCGCAACTCGTGCAGTTGTCTAGCACCTCGTGGGTGCGGGCCTGCAGGGCTTCAGAAAAACCTGTGCTCATGCGTACTTCCTCGGCTGGCAGTGTCAGGGCTCCAGCTTACGACGAAATGCCGATCTCACAAACCGGCGCAGCAATCTTACATCGGCTGTACGCCAGCGCACAGAATCCGCCCTGCAGTTGCGAATAATCTACAGACCAATCAAAGACTGGTCGAACGCAATTCCATGAAATTGTGAAATTTCGCCAATCAAATTTACGTTGGAGAATCAGCACATGAACCTCATTTCAGATCTGAAGAACGGAATGCTCCCGCGTGGCGTAGCGGCGTTTCTGCTGGTCTCGGCTTTATTCTTATCCGCGGGCGCCGCCCATAGCGATGCAATCGTCCGGACTGCCGGCGGCGTTTCCTATGTTTCTGGCGGTGTCGGCGCGGATTCGATCGACGAGCTCAGCATGATTTCCGGAAATTTCAATCTCAAGCTGGTATTCGCGTTGCAATCCGGCAATTACGTCAGCGATGTCCAGGTCGTAATCGCTGACGCGAGCGGTAAAACGCTGCTGGATGCCACGTCTGCAGGGCCGTGGTTCCTGGCCAAGTTGCCGGTTGGCAATTATCAAATTGTTGCAACCCTGGGGGACCATGCAATAAAACGCCAAATTGCTGTGGGCACGGCAAAATTGCAGACCATTGATTTGCGGTGGGCCACTGAGTAGCTACGCAAGATTGGACCAGGCTCATTGAGTTGAGCCGGGAGTCAGGCATGAACTTACGCCGTTGTCTTTAATTTGATTGTCCGACTTTGGAGATTCTACAAATGAATTCCACAAAAATGATAGCGATCGTGCTGATCGTGGCCGGCGTACTTGGCCTGGCTTACGGCGGCTTCAGTTACACGAAGGAAACGACCGGCGTAAAGCTGGGCCCGATCGAACTCAAGGTTCAGGAAAAAGAACGGGTCAACGTCCCGCTGATCGTCAGTGCCGGGGCAGTCGCGCTGGGCGTGATCCTGCTCGTCTCCGTCGGACGCAAATGACCGGCTGAGCAGTCGCCGGTTATGTACGCTGGCGGACAGAACTGTCGCGTCGGCAGGGTAATACTGGCATCGTACTCGTCGCTGACTTCCCTCCCTGAAGTCAACCGGCGGGTCGGGGTCCCCGGGTCTTGCTCATGTCCGGGGGCCTGTTTCTTGGTGTGGTTCCATCGCGCGCCAATTTTCCCCAATTATCCTTTTACCGCCAGCAGGCCATCGCCATTCAATCCGACGACAAACCCGGCCTGACGCAATCGTTTCGTCACTTCGTTGGGCACGTCGCGGCCGCTGGTGAGTTTGTTTGGCGTGCCGGTGTAATGAAACAGTTTTCCCTTGCGCTTGAGCACCCGCGCGAGGTGATCGTAAAAAACCTGCGAGTAGAGTTCCCCGGCGGTACCGAAACGCGGCGGGTCGTGCAGCGCGGCATCGACCGAGGCTGCGGGCAGCGTGGCGATCTGTGTCGCGATGTCGCCTTCGGTCAGCGTCAAGGCGCCGCCAACTTGTGGTGACCACGGATTGATGCCGCGCAGCCAGATCACGTCGGGATTTTTTTCGTAGGACAGCACCTGCCGCGCCTGCCCCTGCATGCACCAGGCGGCGAAATAGCCCAGCCCGCCGCAGGTATCGAGAATTATTTTGCCGCGCGGCTGGATCAGCCCGACTTTGCGTTCGGCATCGGCATAGGGCGAGACCTGCGCCGTGGGCAGCATCTTGATGCCGTCGATTTCAAAAGTCGGCGGCCCCCATGTCGTGGGCACCAGCTTGATCAAGGATTTTGTGAACCGCGCCACCGGTTCGAAGCTGCCGCCCACCCAATGGTAAATGGTGCGGTCCCTGCAGGTTTTCAGCCAGGGATATTGCAGCCCCTGCCAGGACCAGTGGGCAGCCCGCAATTCGACGGTCGTCGTCGAGCGCCCGAGATCGAGTGAACACTCCGCCGTAGTCTTGCCGGCGCGTGCGGCAGCGTGCAGGGCGTCGTGTACTGTCTGGGTTAATAGCGGCGACAATGATGTTCCTTGAGGGCTGGAGCCGTATTGTCGCTCACGACTCACCCCGGCGCTGCTGCAGATAACCCATAAAAAAAAACCCGCAATTATCGCGGGGAAATTTCCTCCTCGGGGAATCAGCGTTAGCGAGAGTGCCCAAGCCCTCAGGTCATGCGCATCTGTATGTTGGCAACGTGAAACGAACCAGCCGGGAGTTGGGAATGGAGCTGCCGGCGCTTCACCGTCTGCGCACAACGCCGCAGGGGGTAGATCAGTATTGCCCTCCACCACCCGAAGGTCTGTACGGTAGGGGACATATAGCAGGCTAATTGCCGTTACCCTGCCCGCAATCGTTGATTTCTGCTGCCGTCCGCCAATGGCTGTGTGCGGCACAGGCACAACAATTAAGTAATTGTTTTAATAGAAATTTTTATGATTTCCCAGCCTTTTTCCAGCCCTATTATGACGTCGTATTATTGCTGGGCGTGTGCCAGCCCCGCGTTCGGCGCCGAAAAACAAAAATCTCCGGCACATCACCGGTTGCCCGTAACCCACTGTGGCGGAGAGGTCACATGGTCGAGACGAATGCAAGCTTCGGCGGATCAATACCCGAGTATTACGCCCGTTGCATGGGCCCCGCCTGGTTCGAAGCCCATGCCGCCGATATTGCCGCGCGCCTACCCGGCCCTAATCAAGCTTGGTGCCGATCAGCTTGAGCAGCCTGCCGTGTTTTTCGTAATCCATGCGCACGCGCGCCTGCGCCTCTTCGGGCGTGGTGTACCAAGGCTCGAAGGCGTCGAGCTTGTTGTCGGGTCGCTCGAGCACTTTCTTGATTTCTGCATTAAGCCTGTCGATCACCGGCTTCGGTGTCGCAGCCGGCGCGAACAAAGCAACCCAGCCCCGGTACTCATAGCCGGGCACGCCCGCCTGCGCCACCGTCGGCACATCCGGGAACTGCTTCAGCCGCGTGTCGGAGGTTACTGCAAGCACCCGCAGGCGATTGGCCTGGAGTTGTGTCAGCACCGCCGCCGGCGTGCCCACCAGCAGTTGCGCTTCGCCGGAGACGACTGCGGTGGTTGCCGGGCCACCACCCTTGTACGGCACGTGCAGCATCCTGGTTTTGGTCATCGAGTTGAGCAGCGCCACGGCCATGTGCGAGAAACTGCCGCTGCCCGAAGTTGCATACAGGATCTGATCGGGTCGTGAGCGGGCAAGCGCCACCAGTTCTTTGACTGACTTGACCGGCAGCGACGGATGTACGACCAGCAAGCCGGTCTGCGCGACGAGCAGACTCACCATCGCGAAGTCACGCAGGGTGTCATACCCCAGTTTCGGATAAGTGTAGGGATTGGAGATGTGCGATGCGGAATGCACCATCAGCGTATAGCCATCGGGCGCAGACTTCGCCAGGGCTTCGGAGCCGATGCTGCCTGTCGCACCAGGACGGTTGTCGATGATGAACTGCTGCCCCATCGCTTCCGACATCTTCGCAAACACCAGGCGGCCGGCAACATCGGTAAGCCCGCCCGGCGGCCAGGGAATGATGACGCGCACGGGTTTTGCGGGATAGGTCTGGGCCAGCACCGCAGGCGCCGCCCAGATGAACGCCATGAAGGCCGCAGCAAACATCAACAAGATCTTTTTCATTTTTAGTTCTCCCTATTACTACGCATGACCGCGTTGATGTAGTGCTGATGATTGTGCATCGCCTTCAATCATCGGCACACCTTTGCATTGCGTGCGCTGCATGATGCGCCGTGACTGCGGATCAAAGGCATCGCGCCGGTGCATCACGCAGCGGTTGTCCCAGATCAGGATGTCACCGACCTGCCACTGGTGGTGCCAGGTGAACTCGGGCCTCACCGCGTGCGCCCACAGTGCGTCGAGCAGCGCCTCGGATTCGTCCAGCGGCAGCCCGCTCACATAGGCGTGGGGGCGACGTCCAAGATAGAGTGCGGTGCAGCCGGTTTCCGGATGCCGACGCACGATGGGATGCAGCGGGCCTTCGGTGGTGCGGATATCCTCGTCTCCGGTGTAGCCGGGACGCAGTTGGCCGCCGGCGGTGTAGCGCTTGTCGTGTTTGATGGTCCTGCCCTGGATGGCGCGGCGCAGCGCAGGCGCCAGCGTGTCCAGCGCCAGGTACATATTGGCAAATCCGGTGTCGCCGCCTGCGGACGGGATTTCCACCGAGTAGAGAATGCTGGCAGCTGGCGGCACGGCATTAAAACAGCTGTCGGTATGCCACACCGCTTCGCCATCGCCGAGCCCGCCTATGGCCACGCCGTTTTCCTTCACATTGGAGATCACCGCGAGTTCAGGAAATTCGCGCGGCTTCTGGCCCTGGTGTACCGGTGCGGCGGGCGTCAGTTCGCCGAAGCGGCGGCCGAAGGCCAGCAGGTCGGCAACCGCAAGTTGCTGGCCACGAATGAGGATAACCAGATGATCAAGGAAGGCACGGTGCACGGCATCAAACGCAGTGGCATCCAGCTCACGCACGTCGCCGCAGTCCACCCGTGCGCCCAGCGTTGCGCGCGTCGCAGTCACTGTAATTCTGCCCGGGCGTGTTTGATCCAGCGCTGCAGTCATCTGCGGACCACTCCTCCAATGCGCAGCATTATGCCCGGAATCGATCACGCGGAAGGGGGCGGATCCGGATTCCAATCTGTGGTCATGGCGTCGCGTGCAGTGCCATCTGGAACCACCAAAAAACAAACCCCGCCGCAGCGGGGTTTGTCTGATCCGGCCGTTGGCCAAGAAACGATCAGCCCTTGACGAGCCTGCCGTCGATAACCTTGACCTTCTCGCCGACTGCATAGCCCGGCGCGTAGTCAAAGGTGAAGCTGCGGGTGTTGCCGTCATCCATGCGCACAGTGACCTGGTATTCCTTGACCGACTTCACGCGCTTTTCGACTTCGTTGCCGGCAACAGCACCGCCCACAGCACCGACCACGGTGGCCGCCGTATTGCCACGACCCTTGCCGATCTGGTTGCCGAGCAATCCACCGACTACGGCGCCGCCGACAGCACCCAGCCCGCTGCCGTCGCCCTTCTTCTCGATCACGTCGATCATGTTCACCACGCCGCATTCATTGCAGATGCGCGGCACGGGCGCAGCTACCGGTGCGGCAGCGGTGCGCTCATTGACTGCAACCTGCTGCGGCCTGGTCTCGGGCGCGGGTGCGCGCTTCTGCGCAACCGGCGCGGGTTGTTTGTGTGCCGGTGCAGGCGCAGGTGCCGCCGCCACTTTGGGCGCAGGCGCTGCCTTGGATTCGATCTGGGGGGGCACGTCACCCGAGGATTTCGAACTCGGAATGACACCCGTCATTACACCCACGCCGACGGCGCTGAATATGATGACCGCAATCGCTGCGGTCGCCACCAGGGGATTCATCTTGCTGCTGGTTTCGGACATGTTTCATCTCCACTTAGATAATGCTGAACCGGATTATCCGCATGCCCGGCGCACAGGCCAGCGCGGTTACAGACCGTTACGTTTGTATCTGGCGGAACACCCTTTCGTCGGGTAATGACGACAATTAGCGCCGAAATTATGTGGAATCCACCCTTATCCTGAAGCTACAAAATTGATAAATTGGTCAAAACAAGATATTAAAAGGCTGCACCACAGGGTTCGTTAACCGTCCATTTAAGGAGGACGCACGATGAACACCAGACACTCAGCGCTCGCAACCCTCTCCCTGATGTCCATGCTGTCACTGTATGCCG
>JBBKXO010000323.1:0-4392 GCA_037969525.1 Burkholderiales bacterium
AGGTCGCGGACGTTGCAGATCTTGTCGGCCAGCTTGACCAGCCGTGCCTGCTCGCTGGAGTGGCGCGCACGCGCGACCTGCAGGCGCTTGCGCAATGCTTTTTTGATCCATTGCGTGTCGGTGACTTCAAGCACGATATCGGCAATTTCCTCGCCGAATTCGCCACGCAGTTCCTGCCACGAGGTTTCGGTATCTTCAAGGGTGTCGTGCAGCAGCGCGGCGGCAATGACCAGCGGGTTGCGGACTTCGCCCTCGTCCCACAGCACATGGGCGAGCTCGATCGGGTGGTTGATGTAGGGGGAGGCTTCCTTGTCCTTGCGCCGCTGGTCGCGGTGCTTGTGCGCAGCAAAGGCCACGGCACGCAGGATCAGGTCCGTGGTGCCGGGGTCGGTGTGAGGCAGTTCACGCAGGTCCATAATCGTATTGGAGTGCTGGCGAGGGTCCGTAGTTCAGCCGAGCCTCAATTATGCGCTGCGCAGCCTCAGCATGCGTATCAGCAATATCGCAGCGAACGGCAGGCTCACGGCCAGTACCAGTTGCACGATCAGCAATTCGCCAAGCTGGCTGTAATCGGCGGGGACGGTAATGTTGCCGGCCCTGTCTTTGACCTCGCGCGACACGATGTAAATCTGGTTCAGGTATTTGGTGCCCAGCGCGGAAGCCGACAGCGCGAGATTGGTAAACGAGGCCATCACCGCGAAATAGGTGGCTTTGAGGTGAGCGGGCGCCGAATTGGCGATCCACGCCAGCATCGGGATCATCGCGATCTGGCCCAACGGCGATTCCAGGGCGGTGTTGACCAGCGCAATGAAGCGCGCGTCGACCACTCCGCCGGTGGCGGCTGCAGTCCACTGGTGCAGGCCGAAATACATGCCGACATAGGGCAGTGAAAGGAATCCCCCTAGCACAGTCAGGAAGCCGACCACGTAGGCGATCGAGTGATCGGCCATGAAGCGGCGGAAGATGAACATGCCGAACAGAGTCAGCACCGAGCCGATCAGCGACAGCACGGAGATGAACTGCTGGTCGAATTTGAGTTCGTCGATGAACCACCAGGTGATACCTTCACCGGGACCGGGGATGGCGCGGAACACGAAGATGACAACAACGGTGCCCAGCATCGTCGCGCGCACATCGGCTTCGAGTTCGCGGGTCAGGCGCACCAGCAGGAAGGCGATGATGCTGAAGGAGCCGGCGAAAATGATTTCCTGGTTCCAGGAAATGTTGCTGAAGCCCATGCCCAGCGTGAACGCGACGAAGACGGCGCTGCCAATGAGTATCCACCAGTTGGGTTTCGTGGTTTCCGTGCGCCCGCTCAGCAACTCGTCGATCTCGGTGGTGCTGCGGCCCTGCGCGCTCAGTCGCCGCGCATCACGCCGCATCAGCCACATCGATGAAAGCACACCGGCCACAGAAATTGCCGGTATGAACAATGCCATCAGATAAACGCGGCGATAGATGTCGACTTTCTGGTCTTCGCTGAGCGTTTTGACGTCGCTGAACATATAGAGATTGATCAGCGCGACGAATACGCTGCCGCCGATGATGGCGACGCGCCCCAGCGTCTGCATCGTGGTGTTCATCAGTTTGCGCTGTGCTGCGTCGATGGGCTGGCCCTTGGCATCCACTCGCGGCACGGCTTCGACAGTCATGGCGTCGGCGACCACGTCCTGCACCACGTAACCCACGACGGCGAGCAGTACGCTGGTCACGTACCAGGCGCCGGGTGCCAGCATGGTGCTCATCGCGTCGCGGTCGGTAAGCAATCCCACCATGATGCCCAGGCTGGCGGCGATCATGCCGGCGCCGATGAACACCATTACGCTTTTCCAGCGCCAGATCAGGTCGACCAGATGGCCCAGCGGCATTTTCAGCGCCCATGGCACACCAGCCCAGAAGCCCAGTGCGGCGAGGAACGCGGCTGACAACCCGAGATAGTCCTTGACGAAAAACGTGCCGACGATGCCGGTGAGTCCGGAGATGCCGGCCGCCATGTACACCATCAGCGGCGGCAGATAGGACAGGCGCATCTCGCGTCCGAGTTCCAGAATATTGCGGTCCAGCCATGACCAGAGGAAGCGCATGAATCTACAAGTTATTGTTTTAATGGAAAATATTATGGGCTGGAAGACATCGGCAGCGCTGGTCGTCAGCGTTCAGCGTCGTGCCAATGGACTACGGTATAACGCTGCAGTTCAACGCTCGCGTCCCAAAAGTCCGGCGGCAATCCGGCTTTGTATTTCAGGTGCGCGAGGAATACCGCCGGATCGGCATGTTGCGCCCAGACTTCGGGCAGGAAAGTGCTGTGGTGGCGTCCATAGCGGAAGATGACGCCATCCGTGCCGGGACGCAGGCCCGCCAGCGCAGCATGCTCGTCGGCAGTATCGATCCGTTGCAGTGTCGAGAGCACGGCCACTTCGATCAGGGTTGTATCCAGCTCGGCCAGGGTCAGTGGTGTGGAGCCTGGGTCGCGCAATGCGGCATGGACCGCATTGGCGGTCACATCTTCGACCAGCGACCGGTGCGGTTGCAGCGTGCCGGTGCGACCGCGTAATTGCGCGGCGTGTCGCAGCGTGACATAAGAGGCGCCCTGCGCCTGCAGCCACGCCGGACTGGCCAGGCTGGCCTGCACCGGCCGGCCGAGTGCTGCCGCAATGGCGTGGCGCGCCAACAGCAACAGGATGTTTCCGGCCTCATGCGGCAGGGAAGTCATCAGCGAGCCCTATCCATAGCCCGGAAGATATTGCGGGAGCGCATGCGCGAGGTGAGTGAGGTGAATGAGGAGCGAGGAGGAGTAAGGAGGACTGCTACAATCCAGCCGAACCTTATTTTACGACAAGTCATTTCCCTGATGCCGCGATATGTAGCACTGATACCTGCCGCCGGCAGCGGCGCCCGCATGTCCGTGGAGTTGCCCAAGCAATATGCGCAGCTCGCGGGCCGGCCGATGATTCATCATGCCGTGCACCGGTTATGCACCCACTCGCGCATCGAACAGGTGTTTGTGGTGCTGTCACCCGGCGACACGCGTTTTGCTGAAATCGACTGGAGTGCCTGCGGCAGCAAGCTCACTGCGCTGTATTGCGGCGGTGAAACCCGGGCGGCCAGCGTCTTCAACGGGCTGCTTGCGGCGAACAACGCCATCGATGCCACGGATTGGGTGCTGGTACATGACGCGGCACGTCCGTGCCTGCGCGCGGTGGACCTTGACCGCTTGATGAGTGAGATCGGTGACCACGAAACCGGCGGCCTGCTGGCGGTTCCGGTTGCGGATACGCTGAAGCGTGCAAACGCGGAGGCGGAGGCGGTGCAGACCGAGGCGCGCGATCACCTGTGGCAGGCGCAGACACCGCAGATGTTCCGCTACCGGGTACTGATCGAGGCCTTGCGCCGCGCCGACATTGCGGCAGTAACCGACGAAGCCAGCGCCGTTGAGCAGACCGGCGCGAGACCGAAACTGGTGATGGGCAGTGCGAATAATCTCAAGGTCACTTATCCTGAGGATCTGGCACTGGCTGAATTGATACTGAAGGCGGCGGGCTGATCATGCGCATAGGACAGGGATTTGACGTGCACGCGCTGGTTGCAGGGCGAAAACTGATCATTGGCGGCGTGACCATACCGTTCGAGCGCGGGCTCGCCGGGCATTCCGATGCGGATGTGCTGTTGCACGCCATTTGCGATGCGCTGATTGGTGCCGCTGGCCTGGGCGACATCGGCCGGCATTATCCCGACACCGATCCGCAGTACAAAGGCATAGACAGCCGGCAACTGCTCAGAGCGGTGGCAATATTGCTGCATGAACATCAGTATGCCGTCGGCAATGTCGATGCCACGATCATTGCGCAGGCGCCGAAAATGGCACCGCACATAGCGGCCATGCGAATGAACATTGCGGCCGACCTCGGTGTGGCCGAGAGTTGCGTCAATATCAAGGCCAAGACTGCGGAGCAGATGGGTCTGGTTGGGCGCGGTGAAGGCATAGTCGCCGAAGCGGTGGCGCTGCTGGTGCCGTACGCTGCGATTGAAGGCAGGTCCGGCGACTGAGCGCTGCATCCGGAGATTGCACATTGCGGCTGTTTTTCGCGCTGTGGCCGGACGATGCGGTGTGCGCCGCTCTGGCTGCGCTGGCCGGCGATATGCGCCGGGTCTGCGGCGGCAGGGCGCCGCCGGCACACAATCTGCATATGACGCTGGCGTTTCTGGGCAATGTGCCCGCCGCGCGGTTGCCGGAACTGGAAGACATTGCTGCAGCAATTGCAACGCAATCCTCCTGCCGCTCTTTTATGCTGGCCCTGGACTGCATCGGCTGGTGGCGCCGGTCACGTCTGGTCTGGGCGGGAGCGCTAAACTGCCCGCACGAGCTTGAGGCACTGGCGGCTGCGCTGGCAG
>JBBKXO010000324.1:0-4024 GCA_037969525.1 Burkholderiales bacterium
TGGCGTAACAGCGCTCCGGAACGCTGGACTGGCGTGAAGACCTGCAATCTGTCGGCATGGCGTTCCGATCTCCTGCGCGTCAATGGCTTGGACGAATCCTATGAAGGCTGGGGTCTGGAAGATTCGGACCTGGCTATCCGCCTGTTGCATGCCGGTATCAAGCACAAGAACGCGCGCTTCGCCGCCCCGGTGCTGCACCTCTGGCATCGCGAGAATAATCGCAGCCGTCTGCCGGAAAATCAGCGCCACCTCGACGAGCTGCTGGCCTCAAACCGCATTGAGGCACAGCTCGGCCTCAATCAGTACGCATGAGCACGACGACGCCCATCCTCACAGAATACCCGCAACCGCAGCGGATCCTTGTGGTTGTCACGCGCCGTATCGGCGACGTGTTGCTGGCAACACCGCTGATCCGTTCGCTGAAACGGGCGTGGCCGGCTGCAAGCATCGACACACTGGTCTTTGCCGGCACCGAAGGCGTGCTGCTCGGCAATACCGATCTGGATCATGTGCATACGGTGCCCGAGCGCCCTAGCTTTGCCGTGCACGTCGCACTACTCGCGCGTCTGTTTCGCCGCTACGACCTCGCACTGTCGTTGGTGCCCAGCGACCGGCCGACGTTCTATGCTGCGCTTTGTGGTCGCCGCAGCATTGGCCTGCTCCTGAACCAGCGGGGGCAACGCTGGAAGCAGCATCTGCTCGATCAATGGGTGCCACTTGATCCGACGAACACACATACAGTACGTGCACACTTGAAGCTTGCCGAGGCGCTGGGCGTGGTGCCGGTGCCCGAGGTGGTGGTGTCGTGGCGCCCCGACGACATGACGACACTTGATACGCTGCTCGGCAACGTCTGCATGCCGCTCGCCGTGCTGCATCCGTATCCGAAATTCCGCTACAAGATGTGGCACGCAGACGGCTGGGCGGCAGTGGCAAGCTGGTTCAGCGACAACGGATTTCGCGTAGTTCTTACCGGTAGCCCAGATACCGATGAGCGCGCGTATGTTGATGCGATTGTACGCCTTGCGCCTGATGTGCTGAACCTCGCCGGCCGGCTGACGCTGGGCGGCACTGCAGCGTTGCTGGCGCGTGCAAAATTTTTCATCGGCCCGGACACTGCAATCACGCATATGGCCGCAGCATCGGGTATACCGACGATTGCCTTGTTTGGACCATCGGATCCGGTCAAATGGGGGCCGTGGCCTCATGGTCATCCGGCGACCACCAATCCCTGGCAGCGCCTCGGCAACCAGCGCAACGGCAACGTGCAGTTGCTCCAGGGCCGCGCTGTTTGCGTGCCGTGCAGGCTCGAGGGTTGCGAACGGCATATCGACAGCGTCAGTGACTGCCTGCTGGACCTGCCTGCACAGGCTATTATTAATTCTATAAAAACAATTGGTTATGCAAGATAGCGCAATGGCCTATGTGACAAGCTGTCCGGTGGGCTGCCGCGCTGCGACGGTCGACTCGGGGATTGTGCTGGCCGAAGGCCCGCTGCGCCGCTGTGTAGATTGCGGGCAACTGATCAGCAGCGCGACCGAAGCCCAATACCTGCAATCGCTGGGCCGCTTTGATCACACCACGGGAACCCGCCCTGACGCCCGCTCACAGTCACGACATGACCAAAATACTGCGCGACGTCTCGGTAAAATCACTGCCGCGCTGGGTCGCGCGCCCGCCGCCATACGGCTACTTGATGTCGGCTGTTCGAGCGGCGCGTTCCTGCTGACCGCGCGTCAGCTCGGATTTCAGGTGGAAGGCGTGGAACCGTCCGTCGATGCCGCGCGGACCGCTCGCGCTGCAGGTCTCACGGTGTTCACCGGTTATCTGGAGCAAGCGCAATTTCCGGATGTAGGGTTCGATGCCATCACGCTGATCGAGATCGTCGAGCATCTGCGCGACGCGTCGGCATTGCTGCGGGAATGCGCACGTATCCTGAAGCCAGGCGGCATTCTGCTAATCACCACGCCCAACGCGCACAGCTGGACAGCTCGCTTCATGGGCGCGCGCTGGGCCGGATACAGCCTGAACGATATGGGCGGGCACATCAGCTTCTTCAACCCACAGTCAATGCGGTTGCTTGCGGCTAACAGCGGCCTTGAAGTCCGTCGAGTGGAAACCCGCAACGTGCGATTTTTTGAAAGAGGTCAATGCTCGCGCGGGGTTCGCATTGCAGCCAAGCTCGCCGCAGAGCTGCTGAATTGGCCCTCCCGAATTGTCGGCACCGGGCACGATCTGCATGCTTATCTGCAGAAGCCGCAACGCTGATGCGTCCCTGCTGTAGATCGTTTTCCAATTGCTGGAACATTAGGCAGATCCCCAAACTGATATGACTCTCCTGTCCCGTGCCAAACTGCTGCGCAAGACCTTCCTGACGCGATCCGGCGAGCACCACTATGCCCAGTTCGGCGAAGACTGCGTGCTGCTAAGCTGGTTCAGCAAACAGCGGCAAGAAAATTTTTTCGTGGATGTGGGCTGTTATCACCCCACCAAGGGCTCGAATACCTATGCGCTGTACCGTCGGGGCTGGCGCGGTATTAACATTGATCTGGATCCCGAAAAAATCAGCGCATTCAATCTGCGCCGCCCCGGCGACGTCAACATCGTCGCGGCCGTTTCCGACCGGCGGGAAACACTCAAGGTGTATTCGGACAAGTGGTTCTCAATGCGCGCTACGCTGGACCCGGCAATCGGGAACTCATCCGGGTTTAGCGAGGGCTCACAGGTAGAAACCCGCACCCTGACAGAGATCATAGAGTCCACCCGCTACCGCGGGCGCAGAATCGACCTGTTGTCGGTGGATGTCGAGGGGCTGGATCTGCGGGTGTTGAACGGACTGGATTTCGCGCGTTACGCACCACAGGTGATTCTTGTTGAATCCCATCTCCTGACCATAGAGGCGGTACTGGCCAGCGACCTTCACGCCAGTCTGGCCACGCGTGGTTATTCCCTCGCGAACTGGGTGGGCCTCACGCTGTTTTACCGGATCAAAACCTGAAGCGCGTCAGTTCCTTGCCGGCCGTGATGGCGAAGATGCCAGCATGGCGCCTGCAAACAACCAAATCAGATGCCCCTCCGGAAACGTACGAAAGTGGGAATTGAACAGGCTGGTCACACACCAGGCCAGTAACGCCCCACGCATAACTCTGTGATAAGCATCAGCACCACGCGTCGCCCAGAACATGACGGCCAGTAAGCCCACAAAGACGGCCAGTCCCAGGAGTCCGTTCTCCACTGCAATGAAAAGATACTGGTTATGGGGGTCGCTGGCGGGGGTTCCCCGCCAGTCCAATCCGGGCCCGGCAAAACGGCCGTTGTATGCCCGTGCAAAACTCCCGGTGCCGTAGCCCAGCAACGGGCGCTCCTTGACCAGATCCAGCGTGTTCTTGAAGAACACCACGCGTATTCCGGCAGATGTATATTCTGGCGCAGTCTGGTAGGCGCGCACCTCATCTATACCCAACTGCACCCGTTCCCGCAAATTAGGTGAAAGACTGAACGCGGCCAACGCCACTACAGCGGTCACCCCCATGGCCAACGGGAATTTGCGCCAGCCGAGGCGTGCCCCCAGCCATGCCAATAAAACGCAAGCCAGCGCCATGTACGCACTGCGCGAAGTCGAGATGAACACGATGTTTACCGCGAAAAATAGTGCGCCCACCATAAACAAAATGCGCAGGCGTTGTCCTGCTGACCGAGACAGCTCAAGGCAGCCTAATGCGGCGATCGCAAACGTCATGCCCTGGGTCGCATGGTTGGTCAGCAATACACCCGGTTCATGACCGCCCTTGGAGGGAATGAGTCCCAGCCAGGCGAAAAACGACAAGATCAGCCCCGCCGCGGCCACCAGTACAAAGGCCTTCAGAAAACGCTGCTTCCATAGTTCTTCGGCAAAAAAACCAAGGACGATAAATCCGAACACCAGCTTGCGCCACGACCACAGCGAATCCCAGCGCTCCGCCCAGGTCGCAGAACCGTACAGCATGTCTATTAACAGCACTGCCAAAAACACCAGCATCGCCTG
>JBBKXO010000325.1:0-2545 GCA_037969525.1 Burkholderiales bacterium
CCGCCCTACAACCAGGAGCTGAAACCCGCGCTGCAACGGGGATTCACCTATTCCGACTGCTGGGTCGATGACGCGCGACTGGTCATAGCGAATGCACGGTCGGCATTGGCCTGTGGTGCAGTCATACGCACTTGTACGGCGTGCGCCGCATTGCGACGAGATGGACTATTGTGGCGCGCGACACTGCAGACGGCACAGGGTGCCACAGAAGAAGTCCTGGCGAAAATGGTGGTGAATGTTGCAGGACCCTGGGCCAAGAGCTTTCTTACCGACATTGCGAAGATGGACGTGCCGTTCGGCCTGCGCCTGGTGCAGGGCAGCCACATTATCGTGCCTAAAATCTACGAAGGCGATCATGCATACATACTGCAGAACGATGATCGCCGGGTCATTTTTGCCTATCCCTATGAGTCGCGTTACACGCTGATCGGGACCACCGACGTGGAGTTGCCCGGCACGCCAGAGCGCTGCAGCGCCAGCGTGGAAGAAGTGCGTTATCTGTGCCGCGCCGTGAATCGCTATTTCCGGCGCGCAGTGACCGAGCAGGATGTCGTCCATCGTTATGCCGGCATCCGGCCATTGTTCGACGATGGCGCCGGTGATCCGTCGCAGGTGACCCGCGATTATGTATTGCGGATGTCCGGTGATCCGGGCACTGCCGCGCTGCTGTCGGTGTTCGGCGGGAAGATCACCACTTATCGCCGACTTGCTGAACAGGTGGTCGATGCCCTGCAGCCATGGTTTCCGCAAATGACCACACGCTGGACCGGCGATGCGCTACTCGATGGCGGGGAGCTCGGCAAAGACGGAATTAACGGCCTGCTGCAACGGGCGGCAGCTGATTACCCCTGGTTGCCGTCTCCGGTGCTGGGGGCGCTGGTGCGTCGTCACGGCGCAAATTTGCCGAAATTAATGGCCGGGGCGACAGCATTGACCGGCATGGGCAGACACTTCGGCGCAGAGCTATTTGCGCGTGAAATTGACTGGTTCATCAATCACGAATGGGCGACGTCTGCAGAGGATGTGCTGTGGCGGCGGACCAAGTACGGGTTGCATCTCACACCCGCACAGCAGCATGACGTTTTGGCCTATATGGCAACACGCGTAAGCTGATGTTTATGCGATAATTTTCATATGCAATTCCAGGTTGTCATACTTGCTGCGGGACAGGGTAAACGGATGAACTCCGACCTGCCCAAGGTCCTGCATCCGCTGGCCGGTCAGCCGCTGATTGCTCACGTCATCGCCACTGCGCGGGAAATTGCCGCGCAACAGATTTGTGTGGTGCATGGACACGGAGGCGATCAAGTGCGGGCGGCGTTGTCTGGCACAGATCTGGTTTATGCGCTGCAATCGCCGCAACTCGGCACCGGCCATGCTTTGCAACAGGCCCTGCCCCGATTGACCAAGGCCCCGGTGACGCTGGTGCTTTATGGCGACGTCCCGCTGGTCGGCGCGGATACGCTGCGCACCCTGCTGGATGCGGCGGACGGATGCGTCGTCGTGCTGACGGCGGAAATGGACGATCCAACGGGGTATGGACGCATCCTGCGCAACAAAACCGGCCGCGTGACCGGCATTGTTGAACAAAAGGATGCAACTGCTGCACAACGGCGCCTCGTCGAAATTAATACCGGCATCATGGCGCTGCCTACCGCGAGGCTCGAAAGTTGGCTGTCCAAACTGAAAAATAAAAATACGCAGCAGGAGTATTACCTGACCGACGTTATTGCGCTCGCGGTCAAGGATCGCGTCCCGGTATTCGGTATCAAGGTAGCGAACGCCAGCGAAATTCAGGGTGTCAACAGTCGCGCGCAGCTTGCTCAGCTGGAACGTATTTATCAATGGCAGCAGGCCTCACGCCTGCTCGATGCTGGCGTAACATTGGCGGATCCTCTGCGCTTTGATCTGCGCGGTACACTGCAGTGCGGCCGCGATGTGCACATAGACGTCAATTGCGTACTCGAGGGCGAAATCAGTCTTGCTGACGGCGCCAGTATAGGTGCGCATTGCGTGCTCAGAGATGTCGCGATCGGCGCCGGCACCCGCATCGAACCATTTTCGCATCTCGATGGCGCGCAGATCGGCGCGCACTGCCGCATCGGACCTTATGCACGCATCCGGCCGGGTACACGCCTTGCAGCTGAAGTGCATATCGGCAATTTTGTCGAAATCAAGGCCAGCGACATCGGCGACGGGTCCAAGGCCAACCATCTGTCCTATGTCGGTGATACTACGGTCGGGCGCAACGTCAACATCGGAGCGGGCACCATCACCTGCAATTACGATGGCGCGAACAAGCATCGCACCGTCATTGAGGACGACGTGCACATCGGCTCTGATGTGCAGCTGGTGGCGCCGGTGCGTATTGCCCGCGGGGCGACAGTAGGCGCGGGGACGACAGTGTGGAAAGACACGACACCCGGCGGTCTGGTCATCAATCCCAAAACCCAGGAACACCGTGCCGTCTGGCAGCGACCGCGCAAGATGGCAAAAGGTAAAAAAAAATGATGGGGCGGTGCTGACGCATGTGCGGAATTGTGGG
>JBBKXO010000326.1:0-7281 GCA_037969525.1 Burkholderiales bacterium
CTCTATATCTGGTCATTCCGCAATGAAGGTGCTTTCCACGAAGCGGTGACCAATCGCATACTTGATGACCTGACGCGCGCCGTCAAACCGCGATATATGCACCTGACTGCGCGATTTTATGTGCGCGGAGGCATATTCACGACAGTCAGCGCACAGCACATGCAGCGCGGTTTTCGACTGACCCGCTTGCCCGACCTGCCGTTGCTCGATCCCGGTGCACCGACACGCTGAGCACAGACCAGCTAAGCCACACCGGCCCGCCCGGCTTTTATAATGATCAACTGCGCGCAAGCGCATACAAAAACACGCCAGCGAATTTCCGTTGAATCCACGCCTAGATCTGCTGCAGAGCTACCCGTTTCAGCGATTATCCGCGCTGCTCGCCGACCACGAGCCACCGGTCGGTCTCGCCCCGGTCAACCTGCATATAGGCGAACCCAAGCACCCGACGCCACCGTTCATCCGGGAAGCATTGATCGCCGGACTCGATGGACTGTCAATTTATCCGGCAACCCTGGGCACCGAGGCATTGCGGCAGAACATTGCGCAGTGGATTTCCCGGCGCAGCAGCATCCCGCCGCCCGATCCGGCAACCCAGGTACTGCCGGTCAATGGCAGTCGCGAAGCGCTGTTCGCCTTTGCCCAGGCCGTAATCGACGGCAGCCGCACTGCGCCGGTGGTGGTATGCCCGAATCCGTTCTACCAGACCTACGAAGGGGCAGCGTTACTCGCGGGCGCGCAGCCGGAGTTCATCCACGCCCTGCCCGATGGTGACAGCGCATACGACCCCTTGCAGTTGTCCGACGCAGTATGGCGTCGCGCCCAGCTGGCCTACGTCTGCTCTCCGGGCAACCCTACCGGCAGAGTGCTGACGCTGGCGGACTGGAAAAAACTCTTCGAACATGCGGATCGTTACGACTGCATCATCGCCGCTGACGAGTGTTACTCGGAGATCTACTTTGACGAGGCGCAGCCGCCACTCGGCGCGCTCAGCGCCGCGGCGCAGCTAGGCCGCAGCGATTATCGTAATCTGGTGGTGTTCTCCAGCCTGTCGAAACGCTCCAATGTGCCGGGCATGCGCTCTGGATTCGTCGCTGGCGATGCGGCCATACTCAAGAAGTTTTACCTGTACCGCACCTATCACGGTGGCGCCATGAGTCCCCCGGTGCAGGCGGCCAGCATCGCCGCCTGGCAGGATGAGACCCATGTCGTAGAAAACCGCAGGCTGTACCGGGAAAAATTTCACGCCGTAATCGAAATACTGCAGCCGGTCCTGCCTGCAACATGGCCCGATGCGGCGTTTTACCTGTGGCTGCAAACTCCCATAGCAGATACCGAGTTCACCCGCCGCCTGCACGCCAGCCAAGCGGTGAGCGTGCTGCCCGGCAGTTATCTGGCGCGGGAAGCACGCGGCATCAATCCTGGCACCAACCGCGTACGCATCGCGTTGGTCGCTACACTAGGAGAATGCGTGGAGGCGGCGCACCGGATACGGCGCTTTGCCGCTGCATTGTGACGATTAACATGCACTATATGCTGTGATAAACAAGGAACCGGAAATGCAAAAACTGCAAAACACCATTGAACAAGCCTGGGAAAATCGTGCCCAGCTGTCGCCAAGCGATGCTCCCGCCGACATCCGCCGCGCGGTGGATGAAACCATCGCCCTGCTCGATGCGGGCACCCTGCGCGTCGCTGAAAAACGCGACGGGCAATGGCAGACCAACGAGTGGGCCAAAAAAGCCGTGCTGCTGTCGTTCCGGCTGCAGGACAACGTCGTGATGCAGGACGGCTATACACGCTACTACGACAAGGTTGCACCGAAATTCGCCAGTTATGACGAAGCTGCATTCAAGGCCGGCGGCTTCCGCGTAGTACCGCCCGCTGCGGCACGGCGCGGTGTGTTCATTGCCAAAAATGTGATTCTGATGCCCTCGTTCGTCAATATCGGCGCCTATGTCGATGAAGGCACCATGGTCGATACCTGGGCCACCGTAGGTTCGTGCGCGCAAATCGGCAAGAACGTGCATCTCTCGGGCGGTGTCGGCATCGGCGGCGTGCTGGAGCCGCTGCAGGCCAATCCGACCATCATTGAGGACAACTGCTTTATCGGCGCGCGTTCGGAAATTGTCGAGGGTGTCGTGATTGAGCAGGGCTCGGTCATTTCTATGGGCGTGTTTATCGGCCAGAGCACCAAAATCTATCACCGCGAGACCGGAAAAGTCCTCTACGGCCGCGTGCCGGCGGGTTCGGTTGTGGTATCAGGCTCGCTGCCGTCTGCGGATGGCAAATGCAATCTGTATTGTGCCGTCATTGTCAAACAGGTCGACGCCAAGACCCGCGCCAAAACCAGCATTAACGAACTGCTGCGCAGTGATGATTGATCATGCCTTTGCAAGGCGGGCGATACTTGGCACAATGACCTGAAGATCACCCCCCCAAGCTCCAACAGGGCCTTGCGGGGAATAACGGGGAGTCCAGCATCATGTTCGTCACACCACTGTTCAAGCTGATGGCCGACAAGCAGGCATCGGACATGTTTTTCACCGCGGGCGCCCCCATCCAGATCAAGATCAATGGCACCGTGATGCCGATCAACAACCAGTTGCTTGAACCCGAGCAGGTCAAGAAAATCAGTTATGAGCTGATGACCGAGCCGCAGATCAAGGAATTCGAGACCGGCCATGAAATGAATTTCGCGCAAGGCGCCGGTGAAATCGGCAACTTCCGCGTCAACATTTTCCAACAGAAAAACACCGTAGCCATGGTCATCCGCTTCGTCAAGCCGGATGTGCCGGGTATCGATACGCTGGGCCTGCCGCCGATCCTGAAAGAAGTGATCATGGAAAAGCTGGGGCTGATCCTGATCGTCGGCTCCACCGGATCGGGAAAATCGACCACCATGGCGTCGATGATCGATTTCCGCAATGCCGCCAAGAGCGGGCATATACTGACCATAGAAGATCCGATCGAGTTCATCTTCAAGCACAGGAAATCCATCGTCAATCAGCGCGAAGTTCGCGTAGACACCCATAGCTACGAAAACGCGCTGATCAGTGCAATGCGCGAAGCGCCTGACCTGCTGATGGTCGGCGAAATCCGCGACCGCGAAACGCTGCAAAGTTCATTGCTGTTCGCCCAGACCGGCCATCTGTGCATGTCCACGCTGCACGCCAACAACAGCTATAACGCCTTGAATCGCATCATCGGGTTTTTCCCGCGCGAGGCGCGAGAGAGCCTGCAGGCAGATTTATCGATCTCGCTCAGAGCGGTGGTTTCGCAGCGTCTGGTCAAAACTGTTGACGGCAAACTCGTCGCTGCGGTCGAAGTCATGCTCAATACCAAGCACATCCAGGAACTCATTAAAGGCGGCGAGATCAGCCAGATCAAGGACGCCATGGAGCAAAGCCTGTCGCCAGGATCGAAAACCTTCGAGCAGGCGCTGTTCGAGCTCTACAAAAGCGGTCGCATCTCAATGGACGAAGCGCTGGCCAATGCGGACTCCCCAAGCAATCTGCATAATTTGATCAGCAACGCCCCGACTGTCGGCAGCACTTCGAAAACACCCCCTCCGACCCACGGCGGCAGGACCACCAGCACCTCCACCGACGACTTGTCGAGCATCAAACTCAACCTTGACGCCCTGGGCTGACAGAGACATCGTAACCAATTGTTTTTAATGATATTTTAAGTGTCGCGCACGAAGTTTCAGGCCGCGACGCCGGATACCCCACGGCAACTTATCGCCGCCGCAGCCAAACGCTTCCACAGCGCCCGCCTCGCTTATGGCCACGGCACCCTCAACGCCAATGACGAAGCCGCCTGGCTGATGGTGCATGCACTGGGCTGTCCGTTTGAAGCGCTGGCTGAGCGCATTGATCAGCCGGTAACCGGCAGGGTTGCGCTACGCGCACTGCGGCTCTTCGAACGCCGCATCTCGGAACGCATACCCGCAGCGTATCTGACGCACGAAGCCTGGCTGGGTGAACACCGCTTTTATGTCGATCAGCGCGTCATCGTGCCGCGCTCATACATCGCGGAACTGCTGCGTGACCGCTTGCATCCCTGGTGGTCTGCACGCACGCCACCGCACACCATTCTGGATTTGTGCACCGGCTCCGCCTGCCTTGCCATAGTCGCCGCTCACACTTACCCGATGGCTCAGGTTGACGCGGTTGATGTTTCTGCTCCTGCACTGACTGTCGCACGTCGCAATGTTCGTGAACACCGGCTCGGCCAGCGCGTCGAGCTGATCCGCTCCGATTTATTCGCCGGACTCCATGGCAAAAGTTACGACCTGATCCTGACCAACCCGCCCTACGTGCGTGAACAGATGATGCGCAAATTGCCGGCGGAATACCGCCATGAGCCGGAGCTCGCACTGCATGGCGGCGGCGATGGCCTGGATCTGGTACGTCGCATCCTGCAAGTAGCCACGGTACATCTCAGGCCTCAGGGCTGGCTGGTACTGGAAGTCGGACACAACCGTAGCCGGGTTGAACGCGCCTTTCCCCGGCTGCCGTTTATCTGGGCGGAGACGAGCGGCGGGGACGACTGTGTGGCTCTGCTGCAGAAGGCAGCATTACCTGCAGTTCCGGTTGTGCAGGCGCCGCCGACCACGCAAGCAGGCGCTCGACGTCAGCGGAAGACAGCGCGATAAACTGACCACGTTTAAGCCGCGGCGGCAGTGCCACGACGCCAAAACGCACCCGCATCAGCCGGCTCACCGTCAGGCTTTGTGACTCAAACAGGCGCCGCACCACGCGGTTCCTGCCCTCTTTCAGCAATACGCGAAACCAGCGGTTGGCGCCTTCACCGCCCTCTTCCTCCAGATACTCGAAGCGTGCCATGCCGTCCTCGAGCTCTACGCCTGCACACATGGCTTCAAGGCGCGCCGGCGTGGCTTCCCCCAGCACCCGCACCGCATATTCGCGTTCCACTTCAAAGCGTGGATGCATCATGCGGTTGGCCAGGTCGCCTGAGGTCGTGAAAATCAACAATCCGCTGGTGTTGAAATCCAGCCGCCCGATCGCCAGCCATTTTGCGTCGCGTGCAGGGGGCAGCTTGGCGAATACCGTCGGCCGCCCCTGCGGATCGTCGTTGCTGACGATTTCGCCTTCGGGCTTGTGATACAGCAGCACCCGCGGTAACTGTCCTTCCTGAGCCCAACGCACCAGCTTCTCGCCGATCTTGATGCGGTCCTCATGAGTGACGCGGTCGCCGATAGTCGCAACTCTGCCGTTGACCGTAACCTCGCCGGCCCGGATGCGCTCTTCCATGGCCCGGCGCGAGCCGAAACCCACCTGGGCAAGGATCTTATGCAGTTTTTCACCGCGAATTTCCGGTTGCTGCAGGGACTGCGGCAGCGACTCTTCCGGTGCCCCGGACTGTACAGGTACTGCAACATGCGGCGTGCGTTGCGGTTTCGGTTTCGGTTTTGGATTACGCAAGGGACTGCGCTTGTGCCGGGGGCCGGGTTTCATGCGCTGCGCCTTTCCTGTACCGCCTGCGCCAGCGTGCCGCTGTCGACATGTTCGAGTTCACCACCGACCGGAAGGCCGCGGGCGATACGCGTCACCCGCACGCCCTTGGCACGCAGCAGCTCGCCGGCATAGTGCGCAGTGGCCTCGCCTTCCACGGTAAAGTTGGTGGCCAGCATGACCTCCTGCACCACGCCGTCGGCGGCGCGCTGCAGCAGTCGCTCCAGATGTATGTCCTTGGGACCGATGCCGTCCAGTGGTGAGAGCGCGCCCATCAGCACAAAGTACAGGCCGTCGTGGCATTGCGCCTGCTCCATCATCAGCAGGTCACCCGGGGTTTCCACGACGCACAGCAATTGCGAATTGCGCCGCGGCGACAGACACAAAGCGCATACCGGTTCCTCTGAAAAATTATTGCAACGTTCGCAATGGCGTACCCGCTCCAGCGCTGCGCTCATGGTCACGGCCAGGCGCTCGGCCCCGGGGCGGTCACGCTGCATCAGATGAAACGCCATACGCTGGGCCGACCGTGGGCCGACACCGGGCAGACAGCGCAGCGCTTCGATCAATGATTGCAGGGCGGGCGGTGAATTCATGGCTTCATGAGAACGTTAAATAACAGGTTGTTTTTATTGATATTTTTATCAAATTCAGAATGGCAGTTTCATACCCGGCGGCAACGGCAGGCCGGCAGTCACGCTGGCCATTTTCTCCTGACTGGTCGCCTCAACTTTGCGCACGGCGTCATTAACAGCGGCGGCGATCAGGTCTTCAAGCATTTCCTTGTCGTCACCCAGCGCCGAGGGATCGATGCTCACGCGTTTGACGTCGTGACGACAGGTCATGATGACTTTGACCATACCCGCACCCGCCTGCCCCTCGACTTCGATCTGCGCCAGTTGCTCCTGCATTTTGCGCATGTTTTCCTGCATTTCCTGCGCCTGCTTCATCAGTCCTGCAATCTGACCCTTCATCATGATGGTGTCCTTTGATCGATCTATTTGGGTTTGATGGAAGCATCCTCGACCGAACCGTCGAAATCCTCGATCAGTTCACGGACGAATGGATCCTCGCGGATTTCAGCCGCTGCCGCCGCCTGCCGCTGTTCTATCTTACGGTCAGTGATGGCCTTGGGCGATACACCGGCAATCTCACCGGCAATGAAAGCGACTTTCAACTGCTTGCCCAGGGACTGGCGCAGTGCCGCCGTGAGCTTGTCGCGATACGGCTTGTCGAACAGGCGTTCGTCAGACTGCGAAATACGCAACTCGACCAGATCACTGGTGCGCCTGGTCATTTCACAGCGCAACGCCAGCTGATGGGCCATCGCACTGAGCCCGAGCTGACCGACCAGTTCTGCCCAGGTCGCGGACTCTGGAGTGGTCCCAACCGCAGACTCAGGAATGGTTTTAGACGCAGTCCCCGCTGCCGTGGAGCGCACGGGCGCAGCCGCTGCCACACTGATCGTAGCAGCACCGGCCGGAGCAAAGGCCAGCATGCGCAGCAAGGTCATCATGAAGCCGGCGTGTTCGTCGGGCGCGAGCCCGATTTCTGCCCGCCCCTGCGCAGCAATCTGGTAATAAAGCTGCAGGTCCTCGCCCGGGAATGCCTGCGCCAGCTCGCGAATTGCGGTCGCGTCCGGATCTTCATCGGGCACGGGCACCACCTGCGCCAGAGCCACCCGGTGCAGCAGGGACGCCATGTCCTGCAGCGCTGACTCGAAAGACAGGCTGCGCTCCGCCATGCGTTCCGCCTCGGCGACCAACTTTGGCGCGCCGTTGATCAGACTTACCTGTTCGCC
>JBBKXO010000327.1:0-8161 GCA_037969525.1 Burkholderiales bacterium
ATCTACTGGCTGTTCGTGGCGCCGCAGGCCGCGGACTGGTACGGCAGCCAGACCAAAAACGCGGCGCAGGAATCCGCTCGCCAAAAACCACAGCAACCACAGCAACATTAATCACAGCAATATTAACCACAGCAATATTAACCACAGCAATCCAGGGTGGCGGTGCGATCCGTCATGCGCAATTGCTCTTGGGCTGGCGGGGGCTACTGCGTGCGCGCACCCTCAGCACCCTGTGCAACGATCCACCGGCAGCCCGCGCCTTAACCAGCCCGGCCCCGCAGCGCTGCCAACCATGCCTTCCTTGACGTTGTAAACCTGCGTGAACCCCTGCGCGCGGAGAAACTCCTGGGCGTGAGTGGTGCGATTGCCGGTGCGGCAGATGAGTGCAACCGGTTTCGTCTTGTCACCGTCCACCATCTGCAGCACGGACTGCAGCAGGACCTGCGGCCCGCGGTAGTAATCGACGCGCCCTGCACCGGGCGCGACACCGGTCTGCCGCCATTCTTCCGGAGTGCGGATGTCGATCAGCACCACCTTGCCCGCGGTCGCCGCCTCATGGGCCTGCGTCGCCGAGATATCGGGTTCAGCCTGGCTCATGGGCGCTGCAAGCATGAGCAGGCCGAACAATAAACCCGGCAATATGCCGTGCGAGAATTTTCTCGTGTCGCGATTGAACATGATGTCCTGGAGTTTATGGTGCTGACCTTTGTGGGCTGCAATGCGCCTGCAAACAGACGATCACGTTAGCGTGAGCCGAGTTTGCGTGATCTGCGAACTGGCGTCGACTAGCCGACCCCCGCGCTGGACATCAATTTTCAAGAACGCTTTGCAACAGTCACTGCGCGTAAATATAACTAGTTGATTTTATTGATTATTTTCTGACGGCGATGACTGGCCGCTGGTTTCGAAAGCGATCAACGGGCCTCAGGTGGCATACCCGAGCACTGCCATGAAATGGCAGAACGAGCCCGCGAATACAAACATGTGCCACACGAAATGGGCGTAGCGCAGGCGGTGATCAAAGTGAAAGAACACCACGCCCAACGTATAGAACAAGCCACCGGCCAATAACCACAACAGTCCGGGGAGGGGCACGGCCTCGAGCATGGGTTGCACAGCGACGACCACCAGCCACCCCATCAGCAGATACAGCGCGACGGACAGATTCTGGTATCTGGTGCCGAGCAGGGTTTTGAGCAGGATGCCCACGAGTGCGAGGCCCCACACCACACCGAACAGGCTCCATCCCCACGGGCCGCTCAATACCCCGAGTGTAAACGGCGTGTACGTCCCGGCGATCAGCAGGAATATGGCGCAGTGGTCGATAACCACAAACACCCGTTTGGCCTTGCCCGCCGGCATCACGTGATACAGCATCGAGGCCAGATAGAGCAGGAACAGTGTCGCGCCAAATATGCTTGCGCCGACGATCGCCGATGTGCTGTTGGTGCGCGCGGCGTTGATGACGAGCACGGGAATCGCCACGATGGATGCGACGAGGGCGATGCCATGGCTGATCGCGTTGGCGACTTCTTCGCCGAAGGTCTGGGGTCGCTCGTAGGCGGCAGCGTGATTACTCATAGGTGATGTATTTCTTTCAGGTGGCCGCGCTTCCCGTATGAACGTCAGGGTCGCTGTTGCACACGCTTCCGCATCGCTGGCCGCGACGTGATACGACTTGCCCGGCAGCACCAGCAACTTCGAGTTGCGAATTTTTTCCTGCCACTCGCGCGTGCGGTCCACCGTGCCGAGTCCGCTTTCCTCGGTGGTGATCACCAGCGTCGGGCATTTGATCTTGGGCAGGTCGGCGCGGATATCGGCATAGTTGATGCCCCGGTTGAAACCGATCAGCGACGACACCGGTGCGCGGCCCATGTATTGCGTCCACCATTCCACGCCTGCCGCCGGAAAATGCTCGCCCAGCCGGCCGGCCATGGTGCGCCGCGCCCAGTGTTCAGCGCCTTTGGTTTCGAATTCCTCGATCAGCGCCGGGATGTTTTCGGCGCCGGGACGCAGCGCCTGTGGCGTGCCGATCACCGTGAGTGTCTTGATGCGATCGGGCCGGCGTCCGGCAAAGGCGCGGGCGATGGTGCCGCCGATTTTCGCGGCGACGAGATGAAAGCGTTCAATGTCCAGGCTGTCCATCAGCCGGCAGTAATCATCAATGACCTGGTCGAGCGTCCAGCCATATTCGCGCGGCATCGGCGTTGATCGCCCGTAGCCGCGCATGTCGGGCCGTACCACGCGCAGGTGCCGCGCCAGCACCGGCACCCAGGCATACCACGCAAGGCTGCTCTCGGCATTGCCGTGGAGCATCAGCACGGTGTCGGATGGTCGCCACGGATCGCTGAAATCATCGACCTGGTAAAACAACTCGCAGTCGGGCAATTTCAGCGTGGGCATGGCCGCTTATTCGTGTCCGGCCAGTAGATGCATCAGCCGGTTGGGATTGGGTGCGCGGTCGAAGCCGCGCAATTCTTCGAGCAGCGCCGCCACCTGCACCGCGGAATAGCGCTTGCCCATTTCCTGCTTGAAGCGCGAGACATGGTCGTCCTGGGTGAAGGGGCGTGATGCACTGCCTCTGGGCGCCGCGATGAAGTGCTCGTGCACCTTACCCGAGTGCAGCGTCAGCGTGACCCTGGCGCCCACGGACTGCTCGGTGCTGACGCGCTCGGCTTCGTCATCGGGCACGCATTCGATGCGCTGCGAGGTCTGCATCACCTGCGGGTCGGCCAGCGTGGCCTCGAAGTCATCCACGTTCATGGTGAAGCCCGGCTGCAGATCGCGGCCGCGGCTCAGTACCATGGCCATGCAGAAGGGCAGGCTCATCTGCGCGGCCTGAATATCCGCGGGTGCGGGGGTGGTCAGCCGGCCCTGGATGATTTTGGGGATGCCGACGCGAATGCCCTTGATGTCGGCCAGCGTGAGCTGATGTTCCTGGCACAGGGTCGCGGTGGCTTCAACGGCGGACAGCACGCGCGCGCTGCAGGCGTGGGGCTTAATCGCGGTTTCGAGCAAACGCCAGGTCACACCGATCCCGTCCAGCGCCTTGTTGAAATCATGGCCGTCAGCATAGGCGCGGGCAAAACCATCCTTGCCCTCAAGAATGTCGGCAGGCCCGGAGAAGCCCGCTTCCGCCAGCAGCGCCGCATGCACACCCTCGCCCGCGGCATGGGCAGCGTGGATGCGCTTGACGGTGGAACCCGAATGGTAGAACTGCGTCAGCCCGCCGCTGAAGGAGGCGACCAGCCCGATGGTTTCGGCGATGCGCCTCGCCCGGTCCCCGCCGGTGAACAGCAGACTGGCTGCTGCGGTGGCCGCGCCGAAGCCGCCGCAGGTGGCGGTGCTCTGGAAGCCGCGCTTGAAATGCGAAGGCTGGATGGCGAGCCCGATGCGAATCATGTTTTCATAGCCGGCGGCGATCGCGGCCAGGATTTTGTCGCCGGGGAGCCCGCGCGCCTCACCGATGGCCAGCGCAGCGGATATGACGATGCAGCCGGGATGCAGCATCGAGCCGACATGCACGTCGTCTGCGTCTATGCTTCCGGCATACGTGGCGTTGACGAACGTGGCGCGCTCGGGATCAGTGCGGTCCCGGGAAAACAGCACCGTGGCATGGGGGCTGCCGCCCGCTTCGCGCGCAAGGTTGGTGGCCCACGCACTCCAGGTCATGCGCTGGCCCAGCGAGGCCACGCGCAGGTAGTCGAGCAGGAAAATGGCGAGGTGTTCGCGTACTGTTTCGGGCAGTGCCGCGTAATCGAGACTGGCGGCGAATTCTGCGTAGCGCAAGGTGGCGGCGACTGGAGGATGCTGCGTCATGCGGGTTCCTGAAATGCGGGTATATGAGAAACGAGGTTGAGATTCGGGGATGAGATTCGGGGATGAGGTTCGAGGATGAGACGCCAGGATAATCCAGGCGATCACGGTAAAAACCCGGTTGCACACGCAATGTGATACACGCTGTCAACCAGTTTGGCCTATGGCGCATTGTAAACTGCACTGCGCTGCACATACGCCATCCCGACCACATGATGAAGACCACGCCATTAGTTGGTCGCCAAACAGCAGCCCCCGCTTTCTCCCCACACCCAGCGTAGTGGCTGTGCACAAACTGTTAAACTCCCGCCATGAAAAATATCGCTGATATGAAAACTGAAAATTCCCTGCGCCCGTACGGCCGGTTGCTCGCTGTGACCTGCGCGTTGATTCTCTCCTGCGCCACCGGACCCGCCGTCGCGGCCGAACCTGTAGTCGCCACGACGGTACAGCCCAAACATCCCGATTCCATCGCCCGCCTGCTTGCCGGCCTGCCGCCTTCGCATGCGGACCATGCCGAACTGGTGCGCAGCAAGGCATGGACCAACCACAGCGCCACCATGCAGAAGTCATGGGCACAGGTCCGCGACGGTCAACTGGCGGCCATGAAAACCTGGCGCACCGCACAGCTGCCCAAATCCTGCCCTGTAGGCGACACGCTGTTTTATCCCTTTGGTGGCCCCGATTTCCTCAATGCGTGGGTGCTGTTTCCGGAGTGCGACACCTTTGTGATGTTCGGCCTCGAACCCATCGGCGTAATGCCTGACCCCGCCGCGATGACAGCGCCGGAGTTTGCCAAGCTGCTGACGAATGTGCGCGAGTCCATGGTCAACCTGTTTGCCCGCAATTATTTCGTCACCTCCAGGATGAAATTGCAGTTGCAGACGGAACAGCTGCGCGGCGTGTTGCCGGTGCTGACGATGTCGATGGTACTGGCGGGTGCCGAAGTGGTGGGCATAGGCCCGGCACCCGTCCCGCCCGCCGCGGGCAAGAAGCACAATCTCGACGGCGTGACCATAGAGTTCCGCGTACCGGGTTCGCCGCGCCTGAAGCGCGTGATTTTCTATTCATTCGATGCCTCGGACAAGGGCATCGCCGACTATCCCCAGATCATGACCTATCTGCGCGGGCTGACGCCGTCGACGACGCTGATCAAATCTGCCTCCTACCTGCTGCACATCACCGAATTCCGCAAAATGCGCACCCTGATCCTGGAGACCAGTGCGTTCCTGGTGCAGGACGACACCGGCGTACCTTTTAACGATTTGATCAAGCGCGGCTGGGACATGCGCGCCTATGGCACCTATGTCGTGCCGATCCCGCCGTTCGAGAAAAAATTCCAGCCGGAACTGGCGGCCATTTATGACGCCGGCAAGGCACTGCCCCTGCCGTTTCGCTTTGGCTACCATCTCAACCTGGGTGACAATCGCTCCAACCTGATGATCGGGCGCCGGGCGCCGACTGCAGCGAAAAAAACGGCGGCTGACCGCTAGCGGGGCGACCGTCAGACTGATTGCATTACTGGCGTGGGCCCTGACGTTGACGGCCGCGCCCATGGGAGCCGCATCCGCCATGGAGACCCGGATCCACAGCACCAGCTTCGTCACCTCCGACGGCGTGCAGCTGCACGTGCTGGAGGCCTGCCCGCATGGCATGGACCCGCAGTCCTCCACCGTCATCGCCTTCGTACCCGGCTGGTCCATGCCGGCCGCGGTGTGGCATGAGCAATTGCTGGCGCTGGGCGCCACGCATTGCGTCGCCGCGCTCGATCCCCGCGGTCAGGGTGAATCCGCAATCCCCGACGAGGGTTACAACATCACGCGGCGGGCAGCGGATGTGCAGGAGTTTGTCGCGCGTTACGCGCACGTGGTGCTGGTCGGGTGGTCACTGGGCGCACTCGAAGCCCTGGAATACATCCATCGCCATGGCCACGGCGCCGTGGACGCGCTGGTGCTGGTGGACAGCTCAGTGGGCGAAGATCCGGAACCCCCGCCCGCTTCGGGCCCCGGATTCCGTGATGCCCTCAAGGAAGACCGGCGCGCCGCAGTCGAGGATTTCATGCTCGGTATCTTTGAGGCGACGCGCACCGAACCGGAGATTGCGGCGCTGACGACTGCCGCACTGCGCATGCCATTGGAAGCCAGCCTTTCCCTGTTTCCCAGCGGCGTGCCGCGCCGGCACTGGCGCGACATCGCCTGGGCCTATCCCAAACCGCTGCTCTATGCTGTGAGCGCCGCGTACGCCGCGCAGGCGCTGTCGCTGCTGCAGAACCGGCCGGGAACGCAGATCGAGATTTTCGAGGAGGCCGGCCACGCGCTGTTCGCGGACGAAGCTGAACGCTTCAACGACCTGCTGGCCCGGTTTGTGGCGGGAGCCGGGCGCACGCCGGACTGAATCCTCCCGATCTACGGCATCAGCAGCGCCGCACGGCCGGTGATCGAGCCGGTTTCCAGTTTCTGGTGTATCGCCTCGGCTTCTGTAAACGGCACTTTCTCGGTCACCAGCGGCCACAGGTCGCCGCGGGCGACGAGCTCCAGCGATTCAATCACTTCCTGCTTGGTGGCATAACGGCTGCCCATGACTTCGATTTCCTTGCGCATGATCGCAGGACCATCGGCATCGAATCGCTGGCCGCTGCCGGCCAGCAACACCAGCCGTCCGCCCTTGTTGAGTCCGGCAACCGCCGACTCGATGGTTTCCTTTGTGCACACGAAATCGAATATCACGTCGACACCGCGGCCGCTGGTGTGCTCGATCAACTGCTGCGCCACCTTGCCCTCTGCTGCATCCACTGTGGCATCGGCGCCGACCTTCAGGCAGGTTTCGAACTTGGCGGCCTTGGTATCCACGGCGATCACCTTGCGCGCATGCGCCCAGCGCGCCACCATCAGCATGTGCACGCCGAGCCCGCCGCCGGCGCCAATCACCGCAACGGTGTCGGTGGGCGTGACGCGCGCCTTGCGCGTGATTTTGAGCGGTGTGGCAATGGCGTCGCAGATCACGCCGATTTCGGCAGGGTGTTTTTTCCAGTCCATGCTCTCGGGCAGCTTGATGAAATTCTGCGCCGGCAGTTTGATGTACTCCGCGTAACCGCCGTCACATTCGCGCCCGACGTAGCCGCCAAAGTTGTCACACAGCGTTTCACGATTGACGCGGCACCAGTAGCAGTGGCCGCAGGTCAGGTAAAAATACGCCGTCACCGCGTCGCCTTTTTTCAGCTCGGCAACGCCGGCGCCAGTGGCCACGACCTGACCGGTAATTTCGTGACCGAGGATGCGCGGATAATCGATTTTCACGCGCCCCGCGCGCGCATGGTGGATGGTCAGTCCCGCGCCGCAGGCCAGCACCCTGACCACGGCTTCACCCGGGCCCGGCACCGGATCGGCTACGGTTTCCAGCACCAGCGGTTGATTCTTCCCCTTCAGCAACATGGCTTTCATCGCGACTCCTCCGTTTGGGCAAATGTTACACCGGATGCACATGCGGCCACTGGCGCGGGCCGGTAGAATCGGGGTTTTGCGCGGCTCTCCGCCGGCGCATGCGCAGTCTTCCGGAATTTCATGCCCGATACACCATCACGCCCGCTCCGCGAGGCGATCCTCATCCGCGGTGCGCGCCAGAACAACCTGCAGAATCTGTCCCTCGATTTACCGCTGCATGAACTGATCGTCGTCACCGGCGTATCGGGCAGCGGCAAATCCTCACTGGTGTTCGACACGCTGTATGCCGAAGGCCAGCGCCGCTACGTCGAGACCTTCTCGCCCTACGCGCGCCAGTTTCTCGACCGCCAGGACCGGCCGCAGGTCGACGCCATCGAAGGCATCCCGCCGGCCATCGCCATCGACCAGGTCAATCCGGTGCGCACGTCGCGATCGACGGTGGGCACCATGACCGAATTGAACGATCACCTGAAGCTGCTGTTTGCCCGCGGGGCACTCCTCTATTGCAGGGGCTGTGCGGCGCGGGTGGCGCGCGATACGCCGCAGACCATCTACGCCGCCATGGCTGCACGCGCAGTCGCAGCGGGCGACCCGCGGCTGGCCATCGCGTTTCCGGTGCCGGTGCCGGCGAATTTCAAGGCTGCGGAAGTCAAGGCACTGCTCACCGCGCAGGGTTACACGCGGTTTCTCCATGAAGACAACGATGGTTTCGAGGTGGTGCAGGACCGGGTGCGCATGGGCAATGCCGAACGCGCACGCGTCATCGACGCGCTGGAAGCCGCGCTGAAAGTCGGCCAGGGCCGGGTCAATGTGCATGGGCTGGCCGCGGATGACGGTAATGCCAGCAGCGGCACGCTGTGGCGCTACTCATCCGACCTGCACTGCGCCGAATGCAATATCCATTA
>JBBKXO010000328.1:0-7902 GCA_037969525.1 Burkholderiales bacterium
GCATAAAATCCGGGCGCCAGCACCTTGACTGCGATCAATCCGACCAGCCCCACGGAATAGGCGATCACCGCATGGCGGGTGTTGATGACGTCGGTGGCCGTGAATGCACCATAGTGAAACAGCGTGGTCACCAAAGGCACTGCCAGCAATGCCAGTGCTACGGCAGCCGGCAACGCCAGCATCAGCGTCAGGCGCAAACCCCAGTCGAGCAGTGCCGAGTAGGCCTGCGGAGACTGGTCGGCATGGTGTTTCGACAGACTGGGCAGCAACACCGTGCCCAGCGCCACGCCGAGCAAGCCGGCGGGAAACTCCATCAGGCGATCGGCAAAATACAACCAGGTCACGCTGCCGGTCACCAGAAACGACGCAAAGATGGTGTTGATCAGCAGGCTGATCTGGCCCACCGATACGCCGAACAGCGCGGGCAGCATTTGTTTCAGCACCCGCCGCACGCCCTCGTCTCCGAAGTCCAGCCGGAACCGCGGCAGCATGCCGATGCGCGCCAGAAATGGTACCTGCAGCGCCAGTTGCAGCACCCCGCCGACAAATACTGCCCACGCCAGCGCCTTGATCGGCGGATCGAACAACGGTGCGGCCAGCAGCGCAAAGCCGATGAACGACAAGTTGAGCAGTACCGGTGTAAACGCCGGCACCGCAAACCGGCTCCAGGTATTGAGAACGCCGCCGGCGAAAGCCGTCAGTGAAATGAACAGGATGTACGGAAATACGATGCGCAGCAGATCGACGGTCAGTTCAAATTTTTCCGGCGTTGCTGTAAAGCCCGGCGCGCTGATGGCAATAATGACCGGCGCTGCCAGCACGCCGATCACCGTCACCACCACCAGCGCCAGCGTCAGCACTGCAGAAACATGATCCACCAGGTCGCGCGTCGCCGCCTCGCCACGCCGGTTTTTGTATTCGGCGAGTATCGGTACGAATGCCTGCGAAAAAGCGCCCTCGGCAAATAACCGCCGCAGCAGATTGGGAATCTTGAACGCGACGAAGAAAGCGTCGGTCATCAATCCGGCCCCGAAGACCCGGGCGATGACGGCATCGCGCACGAAACCCAATACGCGCGACAGCAGCGTCATGCTGCTGATCGTAGCCAAGGCTTTGATAAGACTCATTTTTATAGGGAATGGACAGTATCCGGAACGACCCCGCTAGACTTGCGGAAGAGGCGGGTTTTCTTTATCATTGCGCCCTTTTGCCGAACGAAATCCGGAGTTTACATGGCCAATACCGCTTCAGCCAAAAAAGCCGCACGTCAGGCCGTCAAACGCCGCGAGCGCAATGGTGCACAACGTTCCGCACTGCGCACTGCCATCAAGGAAGTACGCAAGGCAATAGCCGCAGGCGATAAAGTCGCGGCCAAAGCTGCATTCCAGAGCTCGGTGAGCACGATCGATTCGATCGCCGACAAGGACATCATGAACAAGAACACGGCAGCCCGCCACAAGAGCCGCCTGAACGCCGCCGTCAAGGCGATGGCGTAACTGACACTAATCGACCGGCGTCCAGCCGGTCGCGCAGTTCAGCAGTGTTCAAGAAAGTGTTCAAGAAATTCGGGTCCGGCTAGCGCATCATCAGCCGGATTGCAGCTTGCGATCACCGCCCAGCGCAGCGCGCCGGCGTGATCGACTGCAGTGTCGGCGTCTGATGCGTTAACTTCGGTTACAGCGACTACGCCTGTAAATTGTTGTCCACCTGAATATGGACATGTGGTTTCGGGCAGCCCCCCGAACCTGACGCAACCCCGGTTTTAATCGTGAAAAGTCTGGAGAAACATCCGCTTTTTCACTCTGTAGTGCCATGGAAATTTTGCTTGCCAAGCAAATCCAGGTTGGTTAAGAATAGTCGCACCGGCGGCGTCAGGCCGCCGTCTGCTTTTGTGGAGATCGATGGACCATGTCGCATGTGATGAACACTTACGGTCGCCTGCCCGTCACGTTTGAACGCGGCGAAGGCGTCTGGTTGTGGGATACCGGGGGCAAGCGCTACCTTGATGCGCTGGCCGGCGTCGCCGTATGCGGACTGGGACACACGCATCCGCGCTTCACCGCCGCGCTGCAGGCGCAGGTCGGCAAGCTCGTTCACACCTCCAACATTTACGGTATTGCACTGCAGGAACAACTCGCCGACCGGCTGGCCGCGCTGTCCGGCATGGACAATGCTTTCTTCTGCAACTCGGGCTGCGAAGCCAATGAAGCCGCAATCAAACTGGCGCGGCTCTACGGCCACCAGAAGGGCATCGAAGCACCGGCGATCGTGGTCATGGAACAGGCTTTTCACGGGCGCACCATAGCCACCCTCTCCGCAACCGGCAGCCGCAAGGTGCAGGCCGGCTTCGAACCGCTGGTCACCGGTTTCGTGCGCGTACCCTTTGATGATCTCGAAGCCGTGCGGCGTGTCGCCGAAAACAACCGCAACGTCGTCGCCGTACTGGTCGAACTGATCCAGGGCGAGGGCGGCGTCAACATCTGCCATGACGACTATCTGCGCGGGTTGCGCGAGATCTGCGATACCAACGGCTGGCTGCTGATGCTCGATGAAGTGCAAAGCGGCATCGGCCGCACCGGCAAGTGGTTTGCTTTCCAGCACTCCGGCGTGATGCCCGACGTGATGCCGCTGGCCAAAGGACTGGGCAACGGCGTGCCGATCGGCGCCTGCCTGGCTGCCGGCGCCGCCGCTCAACTGTTCAAACCTGGCCACCATGGTTCGACCTTCGGCGGCAATCCGCTGGCTTGCGCCGCAGCACTTTCCACACTCGCCATCATTGAGGACGAGGGGCTGATGCAGAATGCCGTGGCTATCGGTGATTTCATTTGCTCGCAACTGCGCGAACGCCTCGCCGGGCTGTCCGGCATCCGCGAGATCCGTGGCAAGGGCATGATGATCGGCATCGAGCTGGAAAAACCGTGCAAGGGAATTGTCGAACGCGCACTGCAGGCCGGACTATTGATCAACGTCACGGCTGACAATGTGATTCGTCTGCTGCCGCCGCTAATCTATACCCGCGAACACGCTCAACATCTGCTCGACGGCCTGATCCCGCTGATCAAGGACGAACTCGCAAAACAAGCCGCGCCGCAATCCGCCGCCGCCTGATTACTTCGCGGCCGAATATTACCCAACCGCCGCGCCTGGAACACCATGCAACTGCGTCATTATCTACAATTCAAGGATTTCAGTGCCGAAGAATACGGCCAGGTGTTTGCACGTGCGAGCTGGATCAAGGAACGTTTCAAGGGCTACGAGCCATACCTGCCCCTGCATGACCGCACGCTGGCCATGATTTTCGAGAAACATTCGACACGCACCCGCGTTTCTTTCGAAGCCGGAATGCTGCAGATGGGCGGCTCGGTCATTAACCTGACGTCCAGCGAAACCCAGATCAGCCGCGGCGAGCCCATTGAGGACGTTGCGCGCGTCATCACGCGCATGGTCGACCTGGTAATGATCCGCACGTACGAGCAGGAAATCATTGACCGCTTCGCCGCCCATGCGCGGGTACCGGTGATCAACGGTCTGACCAATGAGTATCATCCCTGCCAGATCCTCGCCGACATATTTACATTCATCGAACACCGCGGATCCATACGCGGCAAGACCGTGGCCTGGATCGGTGACTCGAACAATGTCTGCAATACCTGGTTGCAGGCCGCGGAAGTGCTAAATTTCAATGTGCACGTGTCGACGCCACCGGGTTACGAAGTCGAGCCCGAGCGTGCCGGACTCTACGGCACCGACAACTACGAGGAATTCAAGGATCCGATGGACGCCGTCAACGGCGCCGATCTGGTCACCACCGACGTGTGGACAAGCATGGGATTTGAAGCCGAGAACGAGGAACGCAAGCGCGACTTTGAAGACTGGTGCGTCGATGCCGACATGATGCGCGCGGCAAACAATGACGCGCTGTTCATGCACTGCCTGCCTGCTCACCGCGGCGAGGAAGTCACTGCCGAGGTCATCGACGGGCCGCAGAGCGTGGTCTGGGATGAAGCAGAGAACCGTCTGCACGCGCAGAAGGCATTGATGGAATTTCTATTGCTGGGTCGGGTAAAAAATTGAGCCTCCACTGGCGATCAATCCCGCGGTTACGCCATGCCGCAGCCCCCGTCATCCACTAATCTCAATCTAACGAATCATGAAAAAATCCAAAAAAATCAACAAGGTAGTCCTCGCTTATTCAGGCGGCCTCGACACTTCGGTCATCCTCAAATGGCTGCAGGATGTCTACGACTGCGAAGTCATCACCTTCACAGCTGACATAGGCCAGGGTGAGGAAGTAGCGCCTGCGCGCAAGAAAGCGCGCATGTTCGGCGTCAAACAGATATTCATCGAAGATTTGCGCGAGGAATTCGTCCGCGACTTCGTGTTCCCGATGTTTCGCGCCAATACCGTGTACGAAGGCGAATACCTGCTCGGCACGTCGATTGCGCGGCCGCTGATTGCCAAGCGCATGATCGAGATCGCGCGCAAGACCGGCGCCGATGCGGTGTCCCACGGTGCCACCGGCAAGGGCAATGACCAGGTGCGCTTCGAACTCGGTGCCTACGCACTGATGCCTGACGTCAAAATCATCGCGCCGTGGCGCGAGTGGGACCTGCTGTCTCGCGAGAAACTGCTCGCCTATGCCGACAAGCACGGCATTCCCGTTGATTACAAGAAACGCAAAGGCGGAGCGCCCTATTCGATGGACGCCAACCTGCTGCACATTTCCTACGAAGGCGGCGTCCTGGAAGATCCGTCGTTCGAACCGGAAGAATCCATGTGGCGCCTCACGGTGTCTCCCGAAAAGGCGCCGAACCGCGCTGAATACGTGGAGCTCACCTACGCCAAGGGTGACATCGTCGCCGTCAACGGCAAAAAGATGTCCGCGGCAAACGTTTTGACCAAACTCAACCAGCTCGGCGGCAAACACGGCATCGGCCGCCTCGACCTGGTGGAGAACCGCTATGTCGGCATGAAGTCGCGCGGCTGTTATGAGACCCCGGGCGGCACCATCATGCTGAAAGCACACCGCGCCATTGAATCAATCACCATGGATCGTGAAGTGCTGGCACTGAAAGACGACCTGATGCCCCGCTACGCACGGATGATCTACAACGGTTACTGGTTCAGCCCGGAACGCGAACTGCTGCAACTGCTGATCGACGAATCACAGAAACCGGTCAATGGCACCGTGCGCCTGAAACTCTACAAAGGCGCGGTGTCCACGGTCGGCCGCGCTTCAAAAACCGATTCCCTGTTTGACCCCGCCATTTCCACGTTCGAGGACGACAAGGGTGCCTACGACCAGGCTGATGCTGCCGGCTTCATCCGGCTGAATGCGCTGCGCATGCGCATCGCCGCCAATGCCCGCAAGCGCCGCCGGTAAGGAGCAGTCAAATCGTGCTCGACAATGTCTCGGTTGCAACCAAAGCCAATATTTACTTCGACGGCAAATGCGTCAGCTATACCGTGCAGGCTGCGGATGGCAGTCGCAAAACCGTGGGGGTGATTTTCCCGGGCAAGTTGACGTTCAACACCGGCGACCCTGAGCGCATGGAAATCACCGCCGGCACCTGCCGCGTCAAACTGCCCGGTGCCAGCGACTGGAAAACATTTCGCGCCGGCGAACATTTCAGTGTTCCCGGAAAAGTAAGTTTTGACATCGAGCCGCTGGAGACGCTGCACTACGTCTGCCATTTCGGCTGAGGCGGATCATCCATGACCACCATCGTTGTGGTGCGCAAAGGCGCTGAAGTTGCCATTGCCGCCGACTCCATGACCAAATGGGGTACGGGCAAGGAAACTGCGGAATACATCGTCAATCACGGCAAGCTGCTGCAGGTCGGTGACACCTGGCTGGGACTCACCGGCAACGCCACCTTCAAGACCATACTCGCCGACTATTTTGCGCGCCCAAAAGTAAAGCCACACTTCAATACGCCTCTCGCCATATTCCGCACCTGGCAGGCGCTGCACACTGCGCTGAAAAACGACTACCACCTGCTGCCGGGCGCGCATGATGATGAACCGCTGGAATCGACGCGCTTTGACGCGCTGATCGCCAACCGCCACGGCATTTTTGGCGTGGTTGCCCACCGCACCGTGCAGGAGTTTTCACGCTACTACGCCTTCGGCAGCGGCAGCAGTTACGCGATGGGCGCACTGCATGCCTTGCATGGGCAGCGCGGCCTTAATGCCGAGCAGCTGGCGCGGCGCGCGGTCGAGGCAGCTGCGGAATTTGATGACGCCACCGGCCTGCCTCTGGCCGCGCAAAATATAAAACTGCAGAGTGCACGCAAACGTAAGCGCTGAAAGCACGTTAAGCCCATGTTTGCGCTCATTTTAGTCTCGGTTATACACTTAATGCGGCTCACCCTTGCGGGGACTGCCCGACGCGTATAATGCCCGGCTGGCTTTACAAAAAAGGGAGGAAACCATGCCTTCGTTCGACATAGTTTCCGAGGTCAATCAGGTCGAAATTCACAATGCCTTAGACCAGACCAACAAGGAAGTTTCCACGCGCTTCGACTTCAAGGGTTCCGACTCCCGCGTCGAATTCAATGAAAAAGAAAAAACACTGACCGTCTTCGCCGACGACGACTTCAAACTGGGACAGGTGCGCGATGTACTAACCGCCAAGCTCGCCAAGCGCGGCGTCGACATCCGCTGCCTGAAGCTCGGCGATGGGGAAACCATCAGTGGCAACAAGATGAAGCAGCCGGTCACGGTGCGCGAGGGTATCGAGCAGGATCTAGCCAAGAAAATCATCAAACTGCTCAAGGACAGCAAGATGAAAGTACAGGGCAGCATCCAGGGTGATGTAGTGCGTGTTTCAGGTGCCAAGAAAGACCTGCTGCAGGACGCCATCGCCCTGATCCGCAAGTCGATCACCGAATTCCCGCTGCAGTTCAAGAATTTCCGCGACTGAACCTGAGTCCGCCTGTTCCCGACCGACGCATGATTCCTGCCTATGGCTGAATCGCCATCCGCGAATGCGCCCGCCACCATACCCTTCATGGAAGCCTTCCGCTTCTGGCTGAAGCTCGGCTTCATCAGCTTTGGCGGTCCCGCAGGCCAGATCGCGATCATGCACGAAGAGCTGGTCGAACGTAAACGCTGGATCTCCGAGCGCCGCTTTCTGCATGCGCTGAACTACTGCATGGTGCTGCCCGGCCCCGAGGCCCAGCAACTGGCCACTTACATCGGCTGGCTGATGCACCGCACCTGGGGCGGCATCATTGCCGGCGGACTGTTTGTGCTGCCTTCGCTGTTCATCCTGATTGCGTTGTCATGGATATATATTGCGTTTGGTAACGTACCTGTGGTCGCCGGCATGCTTTACGGCATTAAACCCGCAGTAACCGCCATTGTTGTCGTGGCCGCCATCCGCATCGGCGCACGCGCCCTGAAAAACAATGTGCTATGGGGCATTGCTGCCGCTGCATTCATTGCGCTGTTTGCGCTCAAACTGCCTTTCCCGCTGATCGTCATCGGCGCCGGCATCATCGGCTATATCGGCGGACGTGTCAGACCTGCATTGTTCGCCACCGGCGGCGGTCACGGCGCAAATGGGAAAAGTTACGGCGCAGCAGTAATCGACGACAACACGCCGACACCAGCACACGCGCGCTTTCGCTGGGGGCGCTTCGCCGCGGTGCTCACGGTCGGGTTGTTGCTGTGGGGCATCGCCATGGCATTGCTCGTCACCATCATGGGATGGCCCAACCCGCTCACACAGATGGGCTGGTTTTTCACCAAAGCCGCGCTGCTGACTTTTGGCGGTGCCTATGCAGTGCTGCCGTATGTCTACCAGGCCGCTGTCGAAAATTACCACTGGGTAACGCCACTGCAGATGATCGACGGACTCGCACTGGGCGAAACCACGCCCGGTCCGCTGATCATGGT
>JBBKXO010000329.1:0-10905 GCA_037969525.1 Burkholderiales bacterium
ATGAAAAACGGCATTGACAGATTACAGTCGGAGCACGCTGATTTCGCGAAGCTCCTTAATTTACTGGAAGCACAAATCAGGGTATTTCATCATGGAGAGCAGCCGGACTATGGCCTGATGCTCGATATCTTTTACTACCTGACAAACTTTCCTGATCGCGATCATCACCAGAGGGAAGAGTTGGTATTGGCAAAGCTGGCCATTCTTGATCCGAGCACCAGGACCACCGTGGATGAGCTGAGGCAACAGCATCGGGTCATCGCGCAGAATGGCTCCCGGTTTCTGGACAACCTGAACGCCGTGCTTGACGGCGCGATACTCACCCGGGAATCCGTGGAGACCCCAGGACTCGAATACATTGCGTACTACCGCAATCACATGAAGATGGAGGAGCGCGAACTGTTCCCGATTGCGCGAAAACTACTGGACGAAGACGACTGGGCCGCGATCGACGCTGCAATGGAGTCCGCGACGGATCCGCTGTTCGGCCCCCAGGTCGAGGAACGCTTTGCCGGGATCCACGATCAGATTTCCCGCGCTGCGCCATGAAGGGTGCAGCGGACTGACGCTGTTGCGGCAGGCTAAGCCGCCGCGATTACCACAAGCCCGGCAGCATCAGCGCGAAGGCGCCGATCAAACCCAGCGCAAACAGGATGATGATCACGCCGGCGGGACGGGGATAGGCGGCCACCCAGGTGTCGAGTGAGGTGACATGCATGGTGTCGGCGCCCCGTGCCACCTTGCGCTCCGAATACCAGTTGCTGCCGCGCGCTTCCAGCGCCACCAACGCCGCAGGGAAAAAAGCAAGCATGATGCCGGCCGCGATGGCCGTCGCATTACCCACGATCAATGTCCACCGCACTACATCGGCCAGCCACGCGGCGTAGACGGGATGGAAATAGTTCAGATGGAGCAGCTCAATGACCGCAGTGGTGTTGAACCACGTCAGCAGGCCGTAGATCGCATAAGCACCGCCGGCAATGAATATGACCGCCAGCAAGTAACGGAATTTCTGCACTGCGGGCCGCGTGTCGCGGGGAATTTCCAGTGCCCGGGTCGCGCGCCGCATCGATACCCAGCGATTCATGCCGCCGAAAAACCGCAGTGACCCTGCGCCGTTGAGAATCAGCCCCACGCCCACCAAGAGCAGGAAAACACCGCCGATCAGAAAAAAAATCACTATCGACTGCGCGAGCCACACTCGGACCGTCTGACTCGCCACCATCAGATTCAACATTTCCATGTTAGTCTCCAGTTAAGCCCTGCCAGGATCGGGCCAGTTCCATTCCCGCCATTCTCGCCATTCCCGCCAGCTATTCCCGTCAATTACGCCGCTCATTGTCGCCTATAACGGCAACATCTGCTGTGCGATAAATATGTACGTTAACGCACAGACTGGTTGCTCTCATGGAGCAATCATTCAGCATCCACATCCTGTAACAATTTCCCGCAAAACACAACGCCGGTAACAAAGAACGGCTATTTATTCATTAAGGAGATCACATGCGAATGTCGACCAGTGTAATGATGGCAGCCGCCGTCGCAGCAGCAGCCATTTCGGGCTGCACGCCGACTGTAAAAGAAAAAATTGCGCTTATTGAAGACAAAGTCTATGCGGTGGCACCAGACCAGATCAAGGTCAATGCCGGCATCCTGCTGGGTGAGGTGACCGAGCTGACCGTTGTTGAGCGGGTCGAGGAGGGAACCGGCCGGGTGGATTCCGCAGCGAAACTCAAAGGCAAACTCAAATTGACGAACAGCTCGACTGATCAGAGCGTTCGCCTGATCAACGGCAGGGTCCTGTTTATCGATGAACAGGGTCAGCCCATCAAACTCGAGGAATCACGGACCGATTCGAAGATTTCCTTCTCGGGCTCATACAACTCACCCGACCGCCTTGATCCGGGCAATGAGACCAAACAGGACATCGATGTCAATTTTCCGGCTGATGCCCTGAAAGCGAAGAAGCTCAAGGAAATCCGCCTCGAGATCGAATACCTGCCGGCGTCATACCGCAAAGAAACGGCCCGCTTTGATGTCTCCGTCAGCAGCAAGTAATTCCGTCATTACTGCGTCTGTCATGACTGCGCAACGCCGCCCCGCGCGCACCGGGGGGCGGGTTGGGCTGCACTTGAATAACGTTCATCCTGTTGTGAGTCAATCGTGAACATCGCGCTCTGGATGCTGTGCGGCGGCGCCATCGGCTGGATTGGTTTTTCCGTTTTTCACGCCAACGCACTGCGCGGCCTGCCGCTCTCGATCGGCATCGGCGCCATCGGTGGCCTGGTTGGCGGCATGACGATCGCCCCCATGCTCGGTGCAGTCATTGGTCCGGCCAACGCCATCAGTCCGTTTTCACTGATCGTTGCGCTGGCCGTTGCAACCGCGTGCCTGATCATCGGCAACCTGTTGTCCAGGCTCTTCGGAATATAACGCAGCGTGGAACAACCACCCGGCACAGCAGACCCCGCGGCAAGAGTGCTTGCGCAACAGTCTTTTACCCAGTTTGTGGAAGCGTTGCGGCATATCACGCGCTTCATGACCGGTCCGTTGATGGAACATCCGCTGGACGCGGCCGTGCAACGCATCGAAGCGAATCCGGCATTCGCGCAATACCGCCTGCTCACCCGCCTGCTCGAAGCAATGCCCGGCCAGCAGGGCGAGTTCCGGACTGAGGAAGCGTCCGTTTTCGACAGGGACGCGCTGGCAGTGATCCTGTCGCTGATCCATACCCACGACGCCGGCACATCGCCGCCTGCGGACTGGCAACATGCGATCGACCGCGCCCATTCCGCCCAGTTGGCATTCAATGCCTAAACGGCCGGCGCCGCGCGTAGCCACCACCCCGGAGCCGCGGCGACAGAGCAACATCAGTTTCACCGGGACATCGGGCAAACCATACCGCTTCCAGGTATGGCCCATGGAGACACGCTTCAAACCGATGGCCGCAGTGTATTTCGTCACCAAACGCGCCTACCGCAACCGCACCTACAACACGGCAAGCCATGACGCGATTTTTATCGGGCAGACCGACAACCTGGCTGGAAAATTCGGCACCGCAGCGCCATCAGCATGCTTCCTGAAGCATGAAGCCAATTGCGTCTGCGTACACCCCCTGGCTGATCCGGAACAGCGCATCGCCGTCGTAGAGGATCTCCTCGGCGTGCACAGCACACACTGTAACGATGAGGGACGGAGCAAACCGCTTATCGCCGTCAGCGACGCGTAAAAACCGCGCGTAAACCTGCGCTTAACCCCCTGCGGCAACACCGCTGGCGAACGCCCCGATTGCTTTTTGCGCCCTATGTTAGATGCCGTACAGAACTGTAGTGCACACCGGTAAATAATACCGATACCCCCTACCCGCAAACCGAACTTACCTCCCATTCGTTTGCGGGCTTCAGCCTCCGGCACTGAACTTCGCTGGGGGCTGTATTTTTTGTGCATGTCACGGGATCGTGCTCTGACGCGGGCGCCGGCGAAACCCTGACATGGATCAGCAGTTGCAGCAGCAAGCGTTGCTAATAATTCTGCAGCGCCTCGAAAGCGAAGTACGTGATGTCAGACCACTACAGGAGATATCAGCCATGCTTACCGTGAACATAGACAAAACCAACCACATTGCCGTGCTGGAACCGGACGGCCCCCTGTCGGAAAGCGATTTTATTGCGGCCGCCAAACAGGTGGATGCCATGATCGAGGAATTCGGCAAATTTAACGGCATCGTCATACACGCCAAAACATTCCCGGGATGGGACTCCATCGCGGCAATGGTTGCGCACCTGAAATTTGTGCGTGACCACCACAGAAAATTGTCCCGCGTTGCCCTCTCCACCGAATCCGCCGCCGCCAAGATCGCGGAAATCTTCGCAGTTCACTTTGTCGCCGCCGAGATCAAGATATTTTCTTACGACCACTTCCCTGAAGCGAAGCAGTGGGTGATTGAGGGGAAAAATGCGGGAAAAAATGCGGGAAAAAATGCGGGAACAGCGGCGAGAACAAAAGCCGACACCAAAGCCGGGGCCTACCATTGACGGGGCCGTTACGCCGCGGGCACAGGGCATGAAACGATGACCTATTGTGTCGGGGCATTGCTCGAAGAGGGGATGATTTTCGCCTCGGACTCCCGCACCACTGCGGGCCTGGACAACATTGCCAAGTTTTGCAAGATGACGGTATTCGAGCGTCGCGGTGACCGCGTGATCACAATGTTGAGCTCGGGCGACCTGGCCGGAACCCAGGCCGTCATCAGCATACTCAACCAGCGTTGCTCCGCCGGCAACGGCACCGACAGCCTGTGGCGGGCCCACACCATGTTCGACGCCGTGATGCTGATCTCGGACGCGATGCGCGACGTTGATCGTCGCGACTCGGAATACCTCGAGGAACACCCGGCCGGCTTCAATGCCTCATTCATCGTCGGCGGCCAGATCAATGGCGAACCGATGCGGCTGTTCCGGATTTATGCCGAGGGCAATTTCATCGAGGCCGGCATCGACACCACCTACTTTCAGACCGGTGAGGCCAAGTACGGCAGGCCGGTTCTCGACCGCGTGATCACGCGTCCCACACCACTGGCCGACGCGACGAAGTGCGTGCTGGTGTCGTTCGACTCCACCATGCGCAGCAACCTGTCGGTCGGCATGCCGATCGACCTTGCCTGCTACCAGCGTGACAGCTTCACGCTACAGATGCGGCGCCGGTTCGTCGATGGCGACGCGTACTTCAAAACGCTGGGCCAGGAATGGAGCGAGGGCACGCGCCAGGTGTTTCGCGATCTGCCCGAGCTGGTCTGGTAACCGGATACTGCAATCGATACCTACCTCATCACCTGTGAACACGGCGGCAACCGCATCCCGGCCGCCTATCGCCGTCTGTTTCGCGGACGGCGGCAGTTGCTGGATTCACACCGCGGCTACGACCCCGGTGCGCTGGTGATGGCGCGCGCACTGGCCGCCGCCTTCAAGGCACCGCTGGTGAGTTCCACCGTCAGCCGCCTGCTGATCGACATCAACCGGCCACTGGCGCATCCACTACTCTACTCGGTGATCACGCGCGACACGCCGGCGGCGCTCCGCGCCGGGATCGCCGCGCAGCACCACCAGCCGTTTTGGTCCAAGGTCGAGCGTCTCGTCCGGCAGTCGGTAACGCGCGGCCGGCGGGTGATCCACATTTCCTCGCACAGTTTCACTCCGGTGTTGAACGGAGAGGTGCGCAATGCCGACGTCGGTTTGCTCTATGACCCCGCCCGCCACGGCGAAGCCACGCTGTGCGCCCGCTGGAAAACATCCCTCGCCGCATCCGCAGCGGCGCTGCGGGTACGCCGCAACTATCCCTACCTGGGCAATGCGGCCGGACTGACCGCAGAACTGCGCCAGCGTTTTCCAGCGAACGCCTACGTCGGCATCGAACTTGAAATCAACCAGCGCATCGTCCGCACCGCAGGTGCACGCTGGACTGCACTGCGCAGCACACTCATCCAATCATTGCGCGCAGCCTGCGCTACCTGACCCCTACCGGAGACCCCTGATGCAAATGCGTATCGGCTTTGAAATGACCTACGACTGTCCGCAGCCCACGCCGATGCTGATGGCCCTCAACGTCCACTCTACGCGTGCGTCCGACCTGGTCAGGCGTGACGTTCTGCTGATCGACCCGCCGGTGCCGGTCAAGGCTTATCGCGACGGTTTTGGCAACTGGTGCTCCCGCATCGTCGCGCCCAAAGGCCGCATCCGCATCTCCACTGATGCGCTGATCAACGACAGCGGACTTCCCGATCCGGTTGCGCTCGACGCACGACAAGTGGCCGTGCCGGACCTGCCCGACGACGCACTGACCTTCCTGCTGGGCAGCCGCTATTGCGAAACCGATCGCCTGGCGGACACGGCATGGGAGCTGTTCGGCGATGCACCCACAGGCTGGGCCCGCGTGCAGACCATATGCGACTACGTGCACAAACACATTAAATTCGATTACCAGAACGCCAGCAATACCCGCACGGCGCTGGAAATCTACAACAGCAAGATCGGCGTCTGCCGCGACTACACGCACCTCGCCATCGCCTTCTGCCGCGGCATGAACATCCCCGCCCGCTATTGCACCGGCCACCTCGCCGACATCGGCGTGCCTGTCGGGCTTGGAGATTTTGCCGCCTGGTTCGAGGCCTATCTCGACGGCAACTGGTACATCTTTGATCCGCGCAACAACATGCGCCGCATTGGCAGGGTGCTTATCGCGCGCGGGCGTGACGCGGCCGATGTGCCCATCAGCAACAGCTTCGGCCCCAGCAAATTGATCGATTTCAAAGTGTGGGCCGAAGAGGTCCTGCCCGCCCAAGCCCAGGCAGCGCAACCGTCTTCTAGTACTCCCATGCTCGCGCAGGCGGTTTAATATCGGCAGGTGAGTACTCACCAACACCGGATAAAATCAATAAGTCATTGAATTGATTACGGCGAGACGAAAAGCGCGGTGCCGGGCGACGTTGCCGGAATTCAGCGCTTCAACGCGGCGGGCCCATCCCATTGAGGGACGCTGCAATTGCGCTCAGCAGGTCCAGATAAGTCTGATGCGTATTCGCCGCATCATCCAACTCGCGCAGCGCGACCACATCAAAAAACAGCGTCTCGCGATACTCGGCGGTCAGCCGCTCGCCGGCCTGTAACCGCGCCGCGACGTCCTTGAGTTCGACCAGGACCCTGTCGAGCGCAGGCATTTTGGCGATCGCGACAGTCTGCTCAATCGCCGCAGCGATCTGCTCCAGCAGTTCCTGTCTGCTCCACGTTTGATCAGACATAGTGCCCTCCGGTGCGGTGGCTGGTGCCCGTGCAGGGCGCCGTGTTCACAGTGCGAAATCGCCGCCGTATGGCAACGCGAAGCGCTATTGTCATGCTTTTTGCCGCAGGAGGTAAGATTGAATTTCCCGCGGTCACCCAGGTGCTGCGCATACTGGAAGGAATCATGAACAATATCAATCCCCAGACGGCAGCCCCTGCCCCCAGGCCCATCAACTATTTCAGCTGGGTCACCACCATGCTGCTGGTCATTCCCGTCCTGGCCTCTTTGTATGTGAGCACGGCGCAGATCTTCCAGGCCATACGCAGCGAAGCCGCCATATTTGCGGCCCTGCAGGCCTCACCGCAGTGGATACAAATCGAATGGTATGGGGCAACACTGATCGGTTTGTATGCGTTGTATGCGGTCAGGAAACCCCGGCTGCCGGGGTTGATCGCAACCCTGGTGCTGGCCGTGGCCTATGTCCACCTGCATCTGGCGCTGCTGGGCAATATGTCGATCCCCGCGTGGCTGGCGGTGCTGGCCGCCGCATCGGCATTGGCTGCGGTACTGGTCCAGAAGCGGATCTGGATGCAAGGCACATCGCAGTGATCTCGGTAGCGCAACGTAAGTGGTAGATTGTATTAGTCTTTTTATTTAAAGAGGAATGTCGCTGTGACCGACTCCGAGCCACGTTGCCATCCCCGATGAACGCCAACGTCGACCCGATCGAGTATTTCTTCGACAAGGAATGGTCCGACGGCCTGCCGGTGGTGGTGCCCACCGCTGAGCGCGTGGCCGCAATGCTCGCCGGCACGCGCCGCGACCCCGACGAATTGATCGGCCTGGTGCCACCGCTGATGGCGCCCGCCACCGTACAGGCGATTGCGCAGCATGCCGTGATGGCGGGCTGCAAACCGGCCTATATGCCGGTGATCATCGGCGCCATGGAATGCCTGGTCGACGAAAAGCTCAATTTGATACTGCTGCAGGCGACTACCAGCGCCGGCGCGCCCTTCTTACTGGTCAACGGCCCCTATGCCGATGAGATCGGTTTGAGCGGCGGCATGGGCTGTTTTGGTCCCGGGTTTCGCGCCAATGCCACCATCGGCCGCGCACTGCGGCTGATCATGATGAACCTTGGCGGCGGATTGCCCGGCATCACCGCGCTGAGCGGATTCGGCGGACCGTGGCGCTACAGCTACTGCGTCGCGGAGAACGAAGCCGAATCACCGTGGCCCTCGTATGCCGCCACACACGGCTACACCTCCGACGACAACGTAATCACCGCGATTCCGCTCGAAGGCCCGGTGCTGGTGTGGGATGACGCCAGTGAGGATCACGAACACCTGGTGGTGGCCATCGCCGACATGATGTCCGCACTGGGCGGCGGCAATATCTACCGCCAGGCCGACATGGCCGTGGTGTTGAGCCCGCAGCATGCGGAGGTGTTTGCCAAAGCGGGACTGTCTCGCGATGACGCGCATCGCCTGCTGATCGCACGCGCCGGCCGGCCGCTGGGCGAGATCAAACGTGGCGGACTGTGGCGCGGCGAATCCGGCACCAAGCGCTGGCCGTTCAAAATTAATCTCAACGACGACACCGCGTTCGTGCCGGCCATCGGCGATCCCGCCGACCTGCACCTCATCGTTGCCGGCGGCTCCGGCTCACCGAGCAGCCTGGTCATGCACGGCATCACCATCGCCAGCCGCGCGGTGAGCCGTACGTACGCCATTTAACTATTCAGGAGCACCCAACATGAGCGAAGCATCCGGTTTCATTGATCCCAGCGCTAAGGCCAGCAACAGCACGATTGCCCTTGCGCCGCGCCCGTCCAGCCTCAAGGGCCTGGTCGTCGGCCTGCTCGACAACCGCAAGGAACAGGCCGACATCATTCTTGAAACTTTGGGCAACGCACTGCGCGAACACCATGGCGTGGCGCGGGTAGTCATGCGCAGCAAAGAACATCACTCGAAAATCGCATCCAGCAGCCTGATCGATGAAATGGCGCAGGAGGTACAGATCGCGATTGCCGCGGTCGGTGGATGAGGCTCCTGCACGTTGTGCAGTGTGCACGACACCATCGAATTCGAAAAACGCGGCATCCCGGCGACCATCGTCATCTCCAGCGCCTTCCACACGGCGGCGGAGTTCCAGTTCCGCAGCAAGGGCATGGCCGGCCACCCCTATATCGAGCTGCCGCACCCCATCAGCAACCTGCAGCCGGAACAAATACGCGCGCTGACACTGGGTTATGTCGACGCACTGGCGCGCCAGTTGGCCGCAATCACCCCGGCATGAGGCGTCCGCCGTTGGCGATAGAAAAATACTTAACTAATTGTTTTAATTGGTAAATATAGATTACTACCAAGTTATTACCAATTAACATTGAATTAGTATATTGACATCGCTACACTACCAATCAATTACTAATCAGAAACTAATTGGTAGAAATCCATGCAGATACCGGCCACGCCCCCAGACTATCGGGCTTTGCTTAAAGACAGCGCCACCGGCGGGCTGCTATCGATTTTCAGCGCAGCGCAATCGCCAATGGTCAGCGGGCGCTATCTGCATTGGGATGAGCTGCGCCATCGCAAGCCGCCGCCGGAACTGTCCATCGAGCAGTGGTGGTGCGCACTGAAAGTCGCCCGGCAACCGCTTTACCGTGCGCTGCCCCTGCTCGCAGACAAGACCGGCAAACCCTTTGTATTCGGTCTGCCGGAGCCGGTACTGCTGGCTCTGCATCACATCGACCGTGATGCCGCCGGTGAAATCGCCAGCGCAGCAGACGTGACCACGCCCGAGCAGCGCGACCGCTATATCTGGCGCTCTCTGGTCGAAGAGGCCATTACATCCAGCCAGCTTGAAGGCGCCTCAACCACACGTCAGGCCGCCAAGTCCATGCTGCAGGAAGGCCGCAAACCGCAGGATCGCAGCGAGCAGATGATTTTCAACAATTACCGTGCGATGGAGATCATCCGGCAATTCCGCGCCGAACCCTTCACGCCGGCGCGCATACTTGAACTGCATGGCATCCTGACCGAAGGCACGCTGGATGATGCCGCAGATGCCGGCAGACTGAGATTGAGCGACGATGTACGCGTCGAAGATCACCGTGACGGCACATTGATTCATCAACCGCCGCCTGCGGCAGAGCTGCCACAACGTCTGCAGCGCCTGTGTCAATTCGCCAACGACAACGAACAAACCGAACCTTTCGTGCATCCGGTCATACGCGCAATACTGATCCACTTCATGATCGGCTATGACCACCCCTTTGTGGATGGCAATGGCCGCACTGCACGTGCGTTGTTCTACTGGGCCATGGCCCGGCAGGGTTACTGGTTAATGGAATTCCTTTCGATCTCGCAGGTACTGCGGAAGGCGCCTTCACAATATGTGCGCGCTTATCTGCACACCGAAACAGACGGCAGCGACACTACCTATTTCATCATCCATCAACTGGATGTCATCCGCAAAAGCATTGCAGCCCTGCATGAGTACCTGGACCACACAGTCAGGGAACAGCGCGCCACCGAAAAACTGCTCGTCGCATCGCCGAAACTGCGCGACAGGCTCAACCACCGCCAGATCGCACTGCTCACGCACGCGCTCAAACACCCCGGGTTCCGCTATCGCATTGAAGGCCATCAACGCACGCACGCTGTCGTTTACGAAACTGCTCGCTCCGACCTGCTGGCACTGACAAAACTGAAACTACTGTCACAATCAAAATCCGGCAAGGCGCATGTGTTTTCCGTACCGCAGGATTTGCGCAAACGCATCGATGCAATGGCGTGAGTACTTGACGCAAAAACACACGAATCATAAGTAATTGATTTAATTTATGTTTTTGTTTACAGGGGAAACACGCTTTGTCCGACCCTACACACAGCAACCTAGACATCAACGCCACGTCCCGCGGCGGCCGCCCGGTGGTATGGCTGGATGAAATCAACAAGGTCAGTTGGCAGTGAACTCGCCGACAATCTGCGGCTTAACGGTGCCGTTGAGCTGCAGGATCACGCCGGTACCGGAACCCGGATACACGCCAGTCAAGCCAGTGACTGTGACCTGGTGTGTCACCAACACCACAGGCGGCCCGTCGGCGGGCAGGCCGGCGAGAAATTC
>JBBKXO010000330.1:0-8848 GCA_037969525.1 Burkholderiales bacterium
TGCATCGGGTATTCATGCCATTCAACTGCATAACCGGCCTGTTGCAGCTTCTGATGCGACGCATTGCCCATGGCGTACGGCACCACCGGATCATGGATGCCATGGGCCATGAACACCGGCGTTTTAGCATTCGCAGGCGCCGCTTCCTGCGCGAAGCTGTCGGCCAGCGGCAGGTACGTTGACAGCGCCATGACGGCGGCAAGGCGTTCCGGATAACGCAGTCCGGTCTGCAGGGCCATGGCGCCACCTTGTGAAAATCCCGCCAATACAATGTTTTCAGTGGCAATGTTCCGGGCATTCTCGCGGGCGATCAGCTGCCCGATCTGCGCCTGCGAATCGCGCACACCGCGCTCGTCGGCTTTGCGCGCATTGCCTTCAAGGTCGCCGAAAGAGATGTCGTACCAGGCGCGCATCACATGGCCGTTATTGATGGTCACCGGGCGCGCTGGCGCATGCGGAAACACAAATCGGATGGGTGGCGCGCCGCTGAGGTCGAGTTCCTGGACGATGGGCACAAAGTCATTGCCGTCGGCGCCCAGGCCGTGCATCCAGATCACCGCGGCGGTCGGGTTGGGTGCGGATTCAATTTCGTGGGTTTCGAGAAGTTGGGTCATGATTGCTTAAAGTCAAAGGCGTTAGCCACAGAGGACACAGAGAGCACAGAGATTCCTTTGGGTTTTCCGTATTTGGTTTAATTGTTACAGGGTTGCTGGCAAACAGGCGAGAGCTGAGTTTGTTTCGGTTTTCTCTGTGAACTCTGTGGCTAAGGTTTTAAGTTTTTCTTCGGTCTTACCGCCGACTTCGGACGGAACGCCTTGCATACCGCATCAACGGTTTCGATGTACGGACCGCCGATCAGGTCGATGCAGTAGGGCACCGCTGCAAAGATGCCGTGCACCAGCGGCTTGCCGTGTTCATCCTTCAATCCTTCCAGCGTTTCCCGGATGGCCTTGGGCTGGCCGGGCAGGTTGATGATCAATGCCTGTTTGCGGATCACTGCGACCTGCCGCGACAGGATCGCGGTGGGCACGAATTTCAGGCTGACCTGGCGCATCTGCTCGCCAAAGCCGGGCATTTCCCTGTCGGCTACGGCCAGCGTCGCTTCAGGTGTTACGTCGCGCAGCGCAGGTCCGGTGCCGCCGGTAGTGAGCACCAGGTGGCAGCCCTCCTGGTCCACCAGTTCCTTCAGTGTCGCTTCGATGACCGGCTGCTCATCGGGGATCAGCCGCGTCACCGTACGCCACGGCGGATCGCTGATCGCCTGCGTGAACCACGCTTCGAGCGCGGGGATGCCTTCGTCCTTGTACACACCCTGGGATGCGCGGTCGCTGATCGAGACCAGACCGATGATGAGTTCTGCGGGATTCGACATGGCGCGGATTATAACTTCAGGTCGGTGATTCGCCGGTCGTTGCATCGTTGTTGCGATCCCGCGCCTCGGTGAGCTCGCGGATCATCTGGAACAGGGCGCGAAAACTCTTCGGTGGTTTGCCGCGGGTGCGCTCCTGCTCGGTGTTGCGGATCAGCGTCCGTAACTGCTGGCTGTTGGCGGCGGGAAACTCGGCGATGAATTCGGATACCGCCTGCGGGTCTGCAAGCAGCCGCTCGCGCCAGCGCTCGATGTGGTGCAGGTGTGCCGTGTGCTCCGCCGAGACCGACAGCCAGCCGTCGAGTTTGGCGCGGATCGGCGCCGGATCAATGTGGCGCATCAGCTTGCCGATGTACTGCAATTGCCGCCGGCGTGCCTCGTGCGGATGCAGGCGGCGCGCTTCAGTCACGGCGTCGCGCAGGTTTTCCGGGAGCTCGATGCTGGCCAATTGCTGGTCGTTCAGCGCGACCAGTTCGGTGCCGATGTCCTGCAGCGCGTCCATGTCACGCTTGCGCTGGCTTTTGCTGGGCGGTTCATCAAAGTCTGGGGTGTCTTCCACGGGAGGCAATGCCGAAAATGAAGCTGTTATGATAACGCCCTTTCGCGCGGAATCAGACGCCGCGCTCTGCAAAATCATGGCATTCAATCCGTTTTCCTATACTGACGACACGCTGAAGCAGTTCGTTACCGACGCCCTGCAATACGCCAAAGAACGCGGTGCGACCGCCGCCGACGCTGAAGTGAGCGAAGGTTTCGGCCAGACCGTCACGGCGCGCCAGGGTGAAGTCGAGACCATCGAATACAACCGCGACAAGGGCATAGGCGTCACGGTTTACATCGGCAAACAGCGCGGCCATGCCAGCAGTTCGGATTTCACGCCGCAGGCGGTACGCGACAGCGTGGATGCCGCGCTGGCGATTGCGCGGCACACTGCGATCGACGACTGCGCCGGACTGGCTGATCCCGACATGCTGGCGCGTGAATTCCCCGATCTGGATTTGCAGCATCCGTGGGACATGCCGGTGGAGCGCGCGATAGCAATGGCGCGCGAATGCGAAGCGGCAGGATTCGGCGTGGACAAGCGTGTGACCAATTCCGAAGGTGCGACGGTGTCCACGCAGCAGGCGCATTTTATTTACGGTAACACCAACGGCTTCCTTGCCGGCTATCCGAGTTCGCGCCACAGCATCTGGTGCGCGATGATCGCCGGCAAGGGCGACGGCATGCAGCGCGACGACTGGTATGAAACCGTGCGCGACCCGGCTGAACTGCCGGCGCCGGCGCTGATCGGCCGCAAGGCCGGCGAGCGCGCCATCGCGCGGCTGAAGGCGCGCAAGGTGCCGACGGCGCAGGTGCCGGTGCTGTTCGAATCGGGTGTCGCGGCCAGCCTGATGGGGCATTTCGTGTCGGCAGTGTCCGGTGGCAGCCTGTATCGCAAATCGTCATTTCTGCTCGACAGCATGGGCAAGACCGTTTTTGCGCCCTGCGTGCAGATGACCGATATCCCGCATATACCCAAGGGGATCGCCAGCTGCGCCTTCGACGAGGAGGGTGTGGCCACGCAGCAGCGCGATATCGTCAAGGACGGCGTGGTGCAGGGTTATTTTCTCGCCAGCTACTCGGCGCGCAAGCTCGGCATGAAATCCACCGGCAATGCCGGCGGCAACCACAACCTGATCCTGCAGGACACTGGAGAGGATTTTGCGGCACTGCTGAAAAAATTGGGCACCGGCCTGCTGGTCACCGAAATGATGGGGCAGGGCGTCAATGCGGTCACCGGCGATTATTCGCGGGGTGCCGCGGGCTTCTGGGTCGAGAACGGCGTGATCGCCTACCCGGTGCAGGAAATCACCATTGCCGGTAATCTGAAAGACATGTACCGACACATCGTTGCCATCGGCAATGATGTGTCGCGCCGCAGCTCGCGCCAGTGCGGGTCGATCCTGGTCGAAGGCATGACCCTGGCTGGGGCATGACCCTCGCGGGATCATAAAATATTGTTTAAAAACAACTAGTTATATTATTCTGGAGGAATCATGCAAAGACGTTCCTTTCTGAAAAAGGCGGGTCTGGGTCTGGCCGCCGGTACGGTGGCGGCACCGGCGATCGTGCATGCGCAACCGGCCATCCAGTGGCGGCTGGCCTCGAGTTTTCCGAAAAGTCTGGACACGCTCTACAGCGCCGCGGAGCTGATGGCGAAACGCGTCGCCGAGGGCACCGAAGGCAAGTTCCAGATTCGCGTCTTCGCCGGCGGTGAAATCGTGCCCGGCCTGCAGGTGCTGGACGCAGTACAGAACGGCACCGTGCAATGCGGCCACACCGCACCCTATTACTACATCGGCAAGGATCCGGCGTTTGCGTTTGCGACCGCGGTGCCGTTCGGCCTCAACGCACGCCAGCAGAATGCGTGGATGTATTACGGCGGCGGCATGGAAGCGGTTGCGGCATTGTTCAAGGAATACGGCTGCGTGCAGTTCCCGTCCGGCAATACCGGCGTGCAGATGGGCGGCTGGTACCGCAAGGAAATAAAAACACTCGCCGATCTCAAGGGCCTGAAAATGCGCGTCAGCGGTCTCGCCGGACAGGTGCTGGCGAAACTCGGCGTGGTCGGCCAGCAGATCGCCGGCGGTGAAATCTATCAGGCGCTGGAACGCGGCACCATAGACGCCGCGGAATGGGTGGGGCCGTACGACGACGAGAAACTCGGCTTCCACAAAGTTGCCAAATATTATTATTACCCCGGGTGGTGGGAGGGTGGTCCGCAGCTCTCGACCATCGTCAACATCAAGCAATGGGAAGCGCTGCCCGCGCACTACCGTTCGATTTTTGAATCCGCCTGCGCTGAAGCCAATGTGCGCATGCTGGCGAGTTATGACGCCAAGAATCCCGATGCGCTGAAACGGCTGGTCAGCGGCGGCGCGCAACTCCGCGCGTTCCCCAAGGTGGTAATGGAGGCTGCGCAGAAAGCCGCGTTCGAGATTTACGACGAAGCTGCGGAGAAAAGCCCGCATTTCAAGCGCATCTACGGGCAGTGGCTCAAGTTCCGCAGCGACCAGTTCCTGTGGTTCCGCGTCGCCGAAATGAGTTACGACAATTTCGTATTCACCAGCGCGGTGAGGCCGACGGCAAAAAAATAGTCTGTCACCGTGGTAATTTTTATTTTCCTGCTGCACGGCGGGCATCCGGCGCGTATCCGGGCCGGGGCTGATGAGCGGGACATCCGTTAAAGGGAAGGGGCGCAAATGAAAATTGCGGTGATGGGATCAGGCGGCGTCGGCGGTTTTTACGGCGGACGTCTGGCGCATGCGGGCGCTGAGGTTACCTTTATTGCCCGCGGCAAACACCTGGCGGCGATGCGTGAGCACGGTCTGCTCATCGAAAACGAGACGCAGGGCAACATCCACATCCCGCAGGTGCGGGTGACCGACGATCCCGCAACCATCGGTCACGTCGACCTTGTGCTGGTCGGCGTGAAATTGTGGGATCTGGAGGCGGCAGCGCGATCATTCAAATCACTCGTAGGCCCGGACACGGCCGTGCTGTCGCTGCAGAACGGGGTCATCAAGGATGACATCCTGCGCCGTGAGTTCGGCGACCGCGCAGTGATGGGCGGCGTGGGTTATGTGGCGACACATATTTCGCGTCCCGGCGTGATCCTGCAGGTCGGGACTTTGCAGCGGCTTATATTCGGCGAGTACGACGGCAAACCATCGAAACGCGCCCAGACCCTGCTCGATCTCGCTCTCAAGGCGGGCATCCAGGCGGAACTCTCGACCGACATCCGCCGCACCCTGTGGGAGAAATACACGTTTCTGGTCGGCCTCTCCGGCACGACAACCACCATGCGTACCACCATAGGCCCCATCCGCTCGAATCCGCAGACCCGGGCCTTCCTGTTCGACCTGATGAAGGAGGTGGTGGCGGTAGGTCGGGCGCACGGCGTGAAGTTGCCGGAAAATTATGCCGAAGAGCGTCTGGCCTTTGCCGACACGGTGGCCGCCAGCATGACCTCATCCATGCATCATGATCTCGACAGCGGCAACCGGTTGGAAGTCGAGTGGTTGTCCGGCGGCGTGGTGACGCTGGGCGCCGCGGTCAAGGTGCCGACGCCAGTCAATCGCGCGGTATGGGACGTACTCGCGTTGCATGCCCAGGGGCGCAAGGGCAACTGATATGCCGGTGGACAGACAGACACCGGCGCTGACCGTGCGTGCAGTGCGCTCAGTACCGGTGAAAGTGCCGATGACCTACACGCTGGGCACCAGCGCGGCGATCGTACGTGAAGCGCCGTTGTTGCTGGTGAGCCTGGAAACCGAAGAAGGCATCACCGGTCACGCCTGGCAGTTCTGTTATACGCCGGCCGCAGCGGCGGCGATCGCGCTGATGCTGGATGACGCAGTGAGCGCGATCAAGGGCGAGCAGATCGCTCCCGCCGTGCTGTGGGACAAACTGGCAAAACGTTATACGCTGATCGGCGTGCAGGGCATCGTGCGCATGGCCATGGCCATGGTGGACGTGGCTTGCTGGGATGCGCTGGCGATTGCCGCAAAACTGCCGCTCGCCACGTACCTCGGTGCTGCGCCGCGTCCCATTCCCGCCTACAACAGCTGCGGTCTGGGACTGATGTTGCCGGCAGCACTCGCCGACGAGGCGGAAAAACTGCTGAGCGGCGGGTTTCGCGCGCTGAAGCTGCGCCTGGGCTACCCGACCCTCGCTGAAGATCTCGCTGCGGTGCGCGCCGTACGTAAACGCCTGCCCGATTCGATATTGATCATGAGCGACTACAACCAGGCGCTGACAGTCGATGAAGCCGTGGTGCGGGGCCATGCGCTGGATCAGGAGGGCATTTACTGGATCGAGGAGCCGGTGCGCCACGACGATTACGCCGGATGCGCACGGCTGGCGCAGGCCATCACGACGCCGGTGCAGATCGGCGAGAATTTTTCGCAGGTTTACGACATGGAGAAAGCGATCGAAGCGGGTGCCTGCGATTACGTGATGCCTGATCTGGAACGCATCGGTGGGGTCACCGGCTGGCAGCGGGCGGCTGTGCTGGCGCAGCGCGCTGACATTAAAATGTCATCGCATTTGTATCCGGAAGTCAGCGCGCATCTGCTCGCCGCCACGCCGACCGCGCATTGGCTAGAATATGTAGACTGGATCAATGCGGTCGTTGAAGAACCGCTGCGCATCGTCGACGGCCATGCGGTAGTTGCAGAGCGGCCGGGCAACGGTCTATCGTGGGACGCGGCTGCGGTGCGCAAATTCAGGATGTCATGAACAGTAAAGGACGGGGACTATCATGTTGAAGGCAGCGTTATACGGCATGGGACGCTGGGGCAACCGCCTCACCGAATCGGTACAGAACAGCAGCAAGATCCGCATCGTCAAGGGCGTGTCCCGCGATCCGGCCAGGCACACGGAGTTCACCAAAAAGACCGGCACCCCGGTCATCGCTTCGTATGAGGATGTGCTCAGGGATCCGCAGATCGATGCCGTGGTGCTGGCCACGCCGCATACGCAGCATCATCAACAGATCATCGCCGCGGCCAAAGCCGGCAAGCATGTGTTTGTGGAAAAACCGTTCACGCTGACCCGCGCCACGGCCGAGCAGGCGGTCGAGGCCTGCCGCAAGGCGGGCGTGACGCTCAGCGTCGGCTTCAACCGCCGCCATGCACCGGCGTTTGTTGAAATGATGCGCCGCATCCGCGCCGGCGATATCGGCAACGTGGTGCACCTAGAAGGACAGTTCTCGGGGCCATCGGGTTATGCGCTGAAACCGGGCATGTGGCGCGCCATGCGCGTTGAAACGCCGGGCGGCGGCATGACGCCCCGCGGCGTGCATGCGCTGGATTCCATGATCCAGATCGGCGGGCTGGTGAAAGAGGTTTATGCGCACAGTGCGCGCCGCAAGCTGCCGGCCAACACCGATATCGACGACACCACGTCGATGCTGCTCAAGTTTGCGGGTGGCGTAACCGGCTACCTCGCCACCGTGCTGGTCACCGGTGAAATCTGGCGGGTGCATGCGTTTGGCACCAAGGGCTGGCTCGAAATGCGCGGCGACACCGAACTTAATGTGCTGGGCCTCGAAGGCAAACCGGAGCGCATCACTTATCCGGCGGTGGATAAAGAACAACTTGTACTTGAGGCGTTCGCTGATGCGGTGGCGGCAAAAGTGCCGTTCGTGGTTCCGCCCGAACACGCGATTAACAGCGCTGCTGTGCTGGAGGCGATCGTGAGTTCCGCCACCAGTGGCCAGCCGGTCGTCATAAAATAATCCTGCATCTTTCCCGCAGGGTCCACGGCGTGGGCGCCGCCAGAACGCGCCCGCGCAGCATGATATAAATCCGGGAGTCGCAACCTCGCACATCCCGCACTTCATTTAACAGCAGCGGCTGGCTCCCAGTGCCCATCAATCTGACTCTAGCACTGACGTTCTTCAATTTCACCGGCGCCAACGCCATGCGCGTGCTGCTGACGCTGTACGCGCTGGAGATCGGTGCGCCGGCTTCTGCTGTCGGCGTACTGGGCGGCCTGCTCTATCTGTTCCCGCTGCTGCTGTCATGGCCGATCGGCATACTGGCCGACCGTGCGGGCGCACGCGGCCTGCTGCTGTTCGCGGCGGCCTGCGCCGGCGTGTCACTGCTGCTGCCGTATTTTTACCAGGACCTGACCGTGTTCTACATCGCTGCGGCGCTCAACGGCCTGGCACTGGCGTTTTTCCATGTCACCCTGCAGAACCTGATCGGCACGCTGAGCAAACCTGAAGTGCGGGCGCGCAACTTTGCCAACTTCAGCCTTGCCGGTGCGACCACCAGCTTTGTCGGCCCGCTGCTTGCCGGATTCTCCATCGACACCGTCGGCTATGCCTGGGCCTGCGTGATCACCGCCATGCTGTCGGTCATCGTCATCGTGCTGCTGCTGGCGTTGGGGCGGCATCTGCCAACCGCGAGACCGAAGCTGAAATCCGATGCCACCGCGCCGCGTGCCCTGTTCGACCGCAGCGTGTGGATCATGCTGATCACCAGCGGGCTGGTGCAATTGGGCTATGACCTGTTCCAGTTTCTGGTGCCCATATACGGTCACGATATCGGTTTGTCGGCGACGGCCATCGGCGCGGTGCTGGCGACACTCGCCGCGGCGGCATTCATCGTGCGGCTGTTTCTCGCACGGCTCATTGAACGCTACTCCGGCGAGAGGCTGCTGGCTTGGGTGTTCTTTACCGGCGCGATTGGTTTTGCGCTGGTGCCGTTTTCCAGCAACGCGGTAGTGCTTGGCATCATCTCGTTTCTGTTCGGCCTGGGCATGGGCATCGGCATCCCGCTGACCGTGATCCTGATGTTCGCCAGCTCAGCCGAAGGCCGTTCCGGTCAGACACTGGGCCTGCGGCTGACCGCCAACAACCTCGTGCGCACCGGCGGCCCCATGGTGTTTGGCGCCATCGGCGCTGCGCTGGGGCTGGGGGCGGCGTTCTGG
>JBBKXO010000331.1:0-2765 GCA_037969525.1 Burkholderiales bacterium
GGTGTAGACAGCGTGGAGCAGACGAGCGGAGAACTGACTGCCGCCGGCGTGCAGGTGCTGGGTGGTAGCAAGGTGCAGTTGAACGTGCACGGTGAGCGCATCGCGTTCGTGCATCCAAAAGATTTTCTTGGTGCATTGATCGAGCTGGAAGAAACCGGGTTGGAAAAATAAGCCGGAGGGAAATAAATTGGAGAATCGTGGTGGCTGAACAGAAACAACGCATTTCCGGCGATAAACTCCGCGCCTTCATTGCCGGCGCATTCGAGGCTGTGGATGTGCCGCGCGAGGACGCGCGCACCATTGCGCAACTGATGGCGCAGGCCGACATCAACGGCTCCGAAGGCCACGGCGTGTTCCGCCTGCCGCAGTACATCCGCCGCATCAAGGGCGGCGCGGTCAACGTCAAACCGAATATCCGCATCGAACGCGAAATGGCCGGCATGGCGCTGGTGCACGGTGACAACGGCATGGGCCATCTGGTGATGAAGTTCGCCGCTGAAACGGCGATCGCAAAAGCCAAGACCGCGGGTGTCGCCTGGGTCGGTGCGCGATGGAGCAATCACGCCGGACCGGCGGCGCTGTATGCGGCGATGCCGCCGGTGCACAACATGATCGGCCTGTACATGGCCGTGGGCAGCGCCAACCACCTGCCGCCGTGGGGCGGGCTCGATATGCTGCTGTCGACCAATCCGATTGCAGTTGCGGTGCCGGCCGGCGACGAACCGGCCATCGTTCTCGACATGGCGACGACGGTGGCGGCGTACGGCAAGGTCAAGACCAAGGCCCAGCGCGGTGAGATGATGCCCGAGGGCTGGATGATGGACCGTCAGGGCAAGCCCCTGACCGATCCCAAGCGCGCCAGCGAAGGTTTCCTGCTGCCGATCGGCGGTTACAAGGGTTACGGCCTGGCGCTGATCATGGGTCTGCTGGCCGGCAACCTCAATGGCGCGGCGATGGGCAAAGACGTGGTTGATTTCAACAACGACGACACCACCAAGACCAATACCGGCCACGCCATCATTGCCATCAACATCGAAGCCTTCCAGCCGCTGGCGGAATTCAAGCAGGGCATGGACACGCTGATCCGCGACATCCGTAATTCACAGCGCCTGCCCGGCGTTGACCGCATCCGCCTGCCGGGTGAAGGCACGCATACCGCCCGCGCTGATCATGAAAAGAACGGCATACCGATGCCGGAGGCGCTGCTGGCTGCACTGGACAAACTGGCGGGTGAATTGAAGATCGCGCAGCTGTCGCGGTAGTGACCGCCATAGCGGCGTCACCGTTCAGGCGGGGGGTTCGCGCAGTGGCTCATCCACCACGCCGTTGGCCAGTATGCCGATGCCCTCAATTTCGGATTCAATGACGTCACCGGCATTGAGGAACCAGTTGGGATTGGCCAGTGCGCCGCCGCCGGGCGAACCGGTGGCGATGATATCGCCGGGCATCAGCGTGATTTGCGAGAAATGGGCGATCAGCTGCGGGATCGGGAACAGCATGTCCATGGTGTTGCCGTCCTGGCGCGTTTCGCCGTTGACGCGCGTTTGTATCCGCAGGTGCATGGGATCCGGAATCGCATCACGGGTCACCATCCACGGACCGAGAGGCGCGAAAGTGTCAAAAGTCTTGGCGAGGAACATGTGGCCGCCCTGGCGTTCCAGTGTGCCGAGATCGCGCGCGGTGATGTCGTTGATGATGGTGTAGCCCGCCACGACGTCATAAGCCTTGCTCTCGGGCACGTCCTTGCACCTTTTGCCAATGACGACAGCCAGTTCTGTTTCGCAATCGAGGGCCTGGGTGATGCGCGGTTTGATGATGTCGCGGCCGGGGCCGGTAATTGACGACAGGGTTTTGATGAATCCCGTGGGAATTTTCCCCGGTGCTTTGCCCGGATTGCTGGTGTAGCCCGGATAATTGCGGCCGGTGGCGATCAGTTTGGACGGCCGCACCGGCGCATAGACCCGGCATTCGGCCAGCGGCAGAAAAATATCCTCGTCGTTCAATCCTGTGGCGTCGGGCGACGTTTGCCGCAGATCGAGCAGCGTGGTGTAGGCATCGGCGAGGGCTATCCATGCCTGTTCGCCCATGTGCAGGAACTCGGTGATGTAGGGCGGCATGTAAATCGCGGCGAGTTCACTGGCTTTGATGTTGCCGGCGCGCCGTGTCAGATGCAGGGCATAGCCGGCACGCAGGTCCGCAATCAGGTCGGGTGCAATCAACACGCCCAGCCGTGCCAGATTACGCGGTTCGTTCTTGAGGCTGTAGCGGAGCAGTTTCACGAATTTCCTTGGTGATGCATGGAGGCGCAGTACATGGCCGCCCTGATGATAACAAACGCGAATTTGCTGCCATGGGTCTCAAATCGCCACACACTGGAGCATTTTCCTGCGCGGCACGAAATTCATAACCTGTTGTTTTATTTGCGTATTTACAATGTGTCACAGGATAATTCGCATGCCAGGCCACGACTTGTGGAACATTTCATAGCCGTGTCCTGCCCAAGGTGGGTATCGTGCGGGTCGCGATGGATATGCTGAGCCCAGCAGAATAGGGAAAACAAAAATGAAGAAAACCATAATCGGAATGTTGTTCGTCATCTGGTCAGCAATGGCGTGGGGTCAAACCGCGCCCGATGTGCTGGTGCGTACCACGGTTGATGAAGTCTTGGTCATACTGAAACAGAGCAAGGATCGGCGGGTGCTGGAAGATATTGCCGAGAAGAAGGTGCTGCCCAACTTTGATTTCCAGGCGATGACCCAGCTGGC
>JBBKXO010000332.1:0-5015 GCA_037969525.1 Burkholderiales bacterium
GCTTTATACTGAGACCTGCAATGCGGGTAGCAGCGGGACGACTGATGACTAGAATCAGAACCTTGGTCGTCCCATGACAACAGGAGGGAACGTCATGGCTGACAGCATCAATTGCAAACAATGCGGCGAGCCGATGCGGTTCCGGTCGTTAGACTCGGTGGCCGGTGAAGAAGGCGTGCTGAAAATCTCGATTGCGGGTTTCCCGACCCTGGAATGCGAGCGTGGCCACCGGCAATTCTTTGCGCGTGATTTTCCAATCCAGTTGCTCGAACAGGTCGCGGCTGACGACAGAACCGGTCTGCCCGCGGGGAAAAAACAGGGGCTGCTGTTCAAAAAATACCACTGCGGCAAGTGCGGCGCGCAGCTTACTGCGGACAGCGACCCGCGCGCGGTCGGCTATGACGTAAAAATTGCCGATATTCCGAAAATGCGCGTCGAACTCACGGTGCCGGTTTACAAATGCGCGTCCTGCGGACAGGAGCAACTGCGCGCAGCCGGCGAGATGGAGGAACTGGCGCCGGTGGCGCTGGCCCATGTGTTCCAGGCCGCAGGCATCAAGCCGCAGGGCTGAGTAGTTGGCGTCAATGCAGGGGGCAGCAGCCCGATAACCTGCGATCCTATTCGGCGTCCAGTCCGTGCAGCGCGATGCCGGCAAACGACGGCCAGGCCTGCCACACGGTTTCCAGGCCGGGCAACAACTTGCTCATCGCGCCGACGTTGTCACGGAAACTGATGCTGCTGCCGCGCCAGCGCGTGGTATGGGAATAAGCAAAGGTCTGCGACTCGCCTGCGGGCCCGGGCCGGGGTTCGTCGAGCAGCAGGAGCAAGGTGTTCTTTCCCTGCGGCACCAGCCACAGTTCGCCTGCTTCACTGGAGCGGTATATGCGCATGGATTCATCCGCAATCGGCCCGGCCTCGAGTCCGATCCGCACACTGCGTTTTGCGCGCGCTGCCCAGGCAAGGAAGGGTTCTGCGAATTCCAGAAGCTGGCCACGGTCGGTCCGGTAGTTCATCACCGTCACGACATCGACGACGGGCGTGAGATGGTCGAGCAGCATGCCGTTGCGGTACGGCTGCCGGCCCCACCAGAACGGAATGGCCACATCCAGCGGCATCCCGGCCTGCGTCCGCACCCGTGCCAGGGTGTCCAGGTAGGCGGACAGCCAGCCTTCGGTATCGATGGCGTAACCGGTATTGAGATAAGGCTCGATGTCGAGTTGCAGGCCGGCGAGCTGCGCTCCGGCTGCCACGCGGCGATTGTAGTCGGCGTAGGCGCGGGCGCGGTCGACGTAAGCGGCGCGCTGATCGGGCAGCACGGCGCGCGGATCGCCGGCCACTGCCCAGATGCGTACGCCCAGAGCGCTGGCCCGGGTGATAAATCGTTCCAGTTCGCCGGGGTCAGCCACCTGCATGGGATGCGCCGTCACGGGAACGGTGATGAACACGGTATCTGCGCCATGGGTCGCGAGCAGGTTGAACAGATTATCCGGATGTAATTGCCACGCTGCCGGTTGCCAGATCCACAAGGCACGGCGCGGCATTGCCCGCTGCGGCGCCTGCGGTTCGAGTCGCAGCGATGAAATTTCCAGCCGCGCGTCAGATGGCGGGCAGGCGATCGCCCAGTGAAGCCAATTTGCCGTATCCAGACCCGGTGGAATGGTCAGTAGCGGGCGTGAACTGCCCGGTGCAATCGATCCCAGTGCCAGGGGTGAACCGAGTCGGGCGTGTGCGGCGTCCACGGCGCCGAAACGGAAGCTGTCGGTGGCGTAGGCATGCAGTTGCACGGCCAGTGCCGCGCCGGAAGACAGTGCCGCGCCGCGGCTGCTGAGCAGTGCTCCGGCGGGAGCCTGTCCGGCCGCGCATTCGACGACGATGCGCGAGCCGCTGACCGATGCAGCTGCGCGGCCTTCGGCGCCGTAGGCCCTGGCCTGCAATTGCGGTATGAGTTCGATGCCGGGTGTCAGCGTTGCCGGCGTACGTGCGGACTCCTTGAGCGCGATGACTTCATGAGCGGCGAGGCGGGCCTCGCCATCGCGGCCCTTGAGGATCACGCCAGCGGCGAGTGCGGCGGCGGCGTTGCGGGGCATGATGCTGGCGCTGCGGACGTGTTCCTTCGCCACCGGCAGTTCTGAGAGGGTGCAGTTGCCCAGATTTTTGTCAGAGGCCACCAGCGTGGCAACCTGGCCCGTGGGCTGGATGACGGTGTCGATCACCCTCACGCCGGCTTGTTGCGGATCGCGGTCGCACAGCCCGATCCAGGCGGCGGTCGCCTGCGGTGCAATGAGCAGCAATAGACCAGCCAGTCGCAATTTCAAGGCTTGGCTCCAGCTGTTTCGAATTCGAGCAGCAGACGGCCGGCAGCCTGTTTCACCACCAGCATGCGATCTGTTGCCTCTACTGTGACCGACGCCGGTTCGGTTTTCACCAACCTGTAATTTGCCGGCAACTGCAAAGCAAGATCGCTGATCGGTTGCGGTGCTTCAAGTAGCAGGCTGCGGCGGGTGCCGGTTTGCGTGACATGCCAGGTGATCTGGTCACGTGCAGTCCACCAGTTACCGAAGTCTCGCAACGATCCAAACCAGGCGCGGTCCTGGAATGCGCGCACCAGGCCTTTCTGGAATTCGAGTTTGTGGTCCAGCACGTCGGGGTGGATCAACACTACAAACAATCCGCCATAGCGGGACAGCTTGTCGGCAACCGCGAGCGCCTGCGGCAGGCGGTCGCCAAGCCGGGGTTTGTGTTCATCCTCTATGGCGATCGGAAACTCGTATATCGCCGACTGGGCTGTAGTTTCGCGTCCGTAGGTCAGCCGGTAGGGGAGGTGCGTCAGCGCATTGTTGGCAGTGACTGACGAACTGTAGCGGTAGCCGGTCGCCTCCAGCGATTGCGGCAGTATGTACGGATTTTCCAGATAACCGGGACGGAAACTGACTGGCGCATCGCCTTGAATCAATTTCCCCAGCAGGAAACGGCTGACGCGCAACTCACCGAGGATGGTGCCGTTTTCGGTGTGTGTGGCATCGCGCACGAAAGGCCGGTACTGCGGATACTGTTCCTTGCCACTGCCCAATTCGAACTTGTTGAATACTCGTGAATGCGACACCGAGTGGCTGCCGATTTCCATACCGAGGCCGGCCATCTTGTTGATGGTCACTACTGCTTCCTGGTTGAAGAACACGTCATCGTTCCAGTCGCGGATGTACTTGGTCTGGATGAAGTGCGTGGCCGAGATGCCTGCATCGTGCTCGTGTTGGGCGTAAACCAGGGCGTTGCGTATCGACTTCGTGTAATCGATGTCGTGGGTAAGGATTACGGACAGTTGCCGGGCCTGGGGCACGGTGCCGAGGGTGACGGCGTCGGGCTCGCCCTGACGGTAGATATTGCGCAGCAGCCGCAGCAGTACGTCGAGTGCCGGTTCAAAATCGTTGGCATAGCTGCGTGCTATGCCTTGCTGCCGGCTGTTATAACCCTTGAGCAGAAAAAAACCGATGTCGACACCGATGGCGTACGCGTGTCCGCTGCCGATGGCGCGATGCAGAATTGCAGCCACGCCGTTGTCATAGGTCGCGTGCGGCGACGAGCGCGGTTCGGTGTTGCCGAAGACGCCCAGGTCGTTGGCGGTCTTGCCGGGTTTGTTGATGGGGATCACCTGTTCGCGCGGATCCGTGAACTCTTTCGTAACCGGCAGCGTGGTATCGAAGCGCAGTTCGAAACGTGCGCGGTCTGCGACCATTTCGTCGAAGCCGAACACCGGCCCCAGTCCGCCGCCGGCAATATTGAAACCAACCAGCGTTCCACCGTTACGCGGGAAAGCCGCCAGCGCCTGCAGAGCTTCCCGGGAGAGCGCACGTCCGGAAATAATGGGGTAAACCAGAACGACCTTGTGCTGCAGGGCGTCATGGACATCGGTGGTGATGCGGAAAGGCACGCCGATGGTTTTCAGGCCGTGTGCGAGACCGAGCCAGGCTGAGTCCGGATCAGTCAGCAGGATGGCCAGAGCACTGGCGCCTCCGTCACCGTACTGCTGCCAGCGCGCCGCGACTGCGGGTGGCACAGTGGTCTTCTGCTGCGGTCCCGTAATACCGGGAAAGACAAGTGCGTCCTGATGTTTTGCGGCGGTATACAGGTAGATCCCGATTGCCGCGATCAGCAGGATCGTGGCAACAGCCAGCAGTCGGAACGGGAATCGATTCATGGGTTGTTTTTCAGAATTGGTCGTGCAAGCACGGCAGGTGGCATCAGCCGCAACGCAGCGTACTCAGAACATAACAGTCAGCGCGATCCGGCGGGTAACTGGTATCATATTGAACTATCAGAGATTTTTGCAAATCCCGTGACATTTCATGACAATATAAAGTGATGACGGTCGCCGCAAACAACGGTATAGCCCTGATCGTGGAAGATGATGAGCAAATTGCCTATCTTCTGCGCTTTATCCTTGAACGCGAAGGCTACCAGGTGCAATTGTGCAGTGACGGCCAGGCAGCCCAAAAGGTTATTGACGCCATGCCGCCGCCTGCGCTGGTGACGCTGGATGTGATGCTGCCGTATGTGGACGGATATCAGTTGCTCGGCATCATGCGCAAGCGCCCGGATTGGAAGGATGTGCCCATACTCATGCTCACCGCCAAATCCCAGGAAAAAGACATCGTGCGCGCTCTGGATGCCGGCGCCGCCGATTACCTCGTGAAACCGTTCAAACCCGATGAATTGCGCGCGCGTATCAAACGCATGGTAAAAAGGGCACAATAAGGTGATCAGGTGGTCGAAATGAACATTAAAACCTGGCGCACGTGTTATGGCATTGCTGTGGCGTTGCTGTTTGCAACCGCCGCCGGCGCGCAGTCGTCCACCGGCCTCAAGCCCGCGCGCACCGAAGTCGAACTTGGCCACAGCCGCGAAACGCTGACCAACAATCTGCCGGACTGGACCAGTACCTACCTGCTGGCCAACCATCAGTTCGGCGCCCGCCACACCCTTTATGGGGGATTGCGTGAAACCCGGCGTTTCGGTCT
>JBBKXO010000333.1:0-9984 GCA_037969525.1 Burkholderiales bacterium
CTCAGGGATTATCAGGGGGTGGCAGCCTGCGGCGGATTTTCTTATGGCGACGTGCTGGGTGCGGGCGAAGGCTGGGCCAAATCCATTCTGTTCAATGCCCGCGCCCGTGATGAATTCGAAGGCTACTTCAGACGTAGCGACAGTTTTGCGCTGGGCGTGTGCAATGGCTGCCAGATGATGAGCAACCTGCATGAGCTGATTCCTGGCGCAGAACGCTGGCCGCATTTCGTACGCAACAAATCGGAACAGTTCGAGGCGCGTTTTGCCATGCTGGAAGTGCAGCAGTCACCGTCGCTGTTTTTCAATGGCATGGCGGGCAGCCACATACCGGTGGCGGTCGCGCACGGCGAAGGTTATCCCGAGTTTGCCAATGACGCGGCACTGGCTGCAGCGCAACCGCTGGTGGCTTTGCGGTTCGTTGATAATCGTGGCGCAGCCACCGAGCAATATCCATTGAACCCTAACGGCTCGCCGCAGGGCATTACCGGACTGACCACAGATGACGGGCGCTTCACCATTCTGATGCCGCATCCGGAGCGCGTGTTCCGTACCGTGCAGAATTCCTGGTATCCATCAACTTGGCAGGAAGACGGACCATGGTTGCGCATGTTCCGTAACGCACGGCGCTGGATCAATTAGTCCGATCATGTCGGCACCACTGAAAACTGACGCGCCGTTTTACACCGAAGCAGAGCTCGATGCGCTGGAGGCAACCGATCCGGTGGCTGCGGTACGTATCGCACGCGAGCAATTACAGTTGCAGAAACGGCTGGCGCAGCCGGTAGGTGCTGCAGCTGGTGCGTTGCCGACGCAGGATGAGGTAGAAACCGTGATCGCCGAAGCCCGACAGATCCTGGCACGCGACGGCGGGGATATAGAATTCGTCAGTCTTGAGGAACGCACGTTAACGGTTCGGCTGAAAGGCAGTTGCGCCGGCTGTCCGCGCGCTCCGCTGGATCTGAAGCACGTGGTCGAGGAGTTGGTGCGGCGGCGCTATCCGCAGATTACCGCGGTGCGGAATGTGTACTGACTTAAAATACCAATAAAATCAACAAGTTATATCTTATTCTTCATTTCCGCCGCATTCACATCCTTGTTCTCACCGGTGGGCACGGCCTGCCAGCGCAGATCCAGCGTCAGTGGGAATGCGGGATTCGGAATCTCAGGTTTGACCTGCATCGGACCCGGCGTATGGCCGTGGTCCCAGAAACGCGCAACGCGCCGGGCTTCAGCCTCATTGGCATTGACGGGCAGTGTGCTGTAGCTGCGGCCACCCGGATGCACCACATGATAAGTGCAGCCGCCAATGGAGCGCTTGCTCCAGGTATCGACGACATCGAATACCAGTGGCGCATGCACGCCGATGGTCGGATGCAGCGCTGAAGGCGGGCTCCAGGCGCAGAAGCGCACCCCGGCGACAAACTCGCCGGGCGTGCCGGTGGGTGCCAGCGGTACAGCGCGCCCATTGCAGGTGACCACATGGCGCGACTCAGTCATGCCGCGGACACGCACCTGTACGCGTTCGACCGATGAATCCACGTAACGCGCAGTGGCGTTGGCGCCGACTTCTTCACCCAGCACATTCCAGGGTTCGATGGCCTGACGGACTTCAACTTCGATGCTGTCGTAGACGACGGTACCATAGCGCGGGAAACGGAATTCGTGGAACGGCGCGAACCAGGCATCGTCAAACTCGTAACCGGCGCGGCGCAGATCGGACAGCACGTCGTGGAAATCGGCGGCGATGTAGTGGGGCAGCATAAAGCGGTCGTGTAATTGCGTGCCCCAGCGTATGAGCTTGGACTGATAGGGTTTCTGCCAGAACCAGGAGACCAGCGCGCGGATCAACACCATTTGCGCCAGGCCCATCTGCGGATGCGGCGGCATTTCGAAGCCGCGGAACTCAAGCAGGCCCAGCCGGCCCATGGCGCCATGCGACGCGTAGAGCTTGTCGATGCAGAATTCGGCGCGGTGGGTGTTGCCGGTCAGATCAACCAGGAAATTGCGCAGCAGCCGGTTGATCGTCCATGGGGGGAGGTCCGCACCGGACTTTTCCTGCATCGCAGCCAGTTGCTGGAATGCGATATCCAGTTCATACAGATTGTCGTCACGCGCCTCGTCGACTCGTGGCGACTGGCTGGTCGGGCCGATAAACATGCCGGAGAACAGGTACGACATGGACGGATGGTTCTGCCAGTACGTGATCAGGCTGCGCAACAGGTCGGGGCGGCGCAGCAACGGGCTGTCGGCAGCCGTTACACTGCCCAGCGTGATGTGATTGCCGCCGCCGCTGCCGATATGACGGCCATCGAGCATGAACTTTTCGGTGCCCAGCCGGTTCGCCCGTGCTTCTTCGTAGAGCGCGGTGGTATTGCTCACCAGTTGATCCCAGCTTGCTGCGGGATGGATGTTGACTTCGATGACGCCTGGGTCTGGCGTTACATTCAGTACAGTCACCAGGCGGTCGGGGGGCGGGCCGTAGCCTTCGAGCCGGATGCGCAGTTTGAGCTTTGCAGTGACCGCCTCGATGGCAGCCAGCAGATCGAAATAGGGCTGGATGATTTCAAATGGCGGCAGGAAGACGTACAGGATATTGTTGCGTACTTCCACGCACAACGCGGTGCGAACGATTTTGTCGTCTTCCTTGGCGGGCGGGGCATCCGGCAAGTCTGCGAGGGGCAGCCGGAATCCGATGGATGAATCGCCGTTGATCAGGATGGCCTGGTTGTCGGGCAGCGGCCAAGAGGAGCTTTTCCACCCGCCGTCGGCTGCTTCAAGAGGCAGCAAATAACCCGCGGCGTGTTTACTGCCAGGTATGCGCTGCTTTTTTTCGGGGGACAGGTGGGTCAGCGGGTCTTCCCAGACGGGCAACAGCCGTTCCGGCGCCAGCCCCAATTTAGCCGTCAGCGCGACAGCAAAGCGTTGCGCATCGTCAATTTGTGCATTGCCCGGTGTCTCTGCAGCAGCGATCAACGCCAGATCGCGCCACAATGGCTGGCCGTCGTTGCGCCACTGTATGCCCAGCGCCCAGCGCGGCAACGGTTCGCCTGGATACCACTTGCCCTGGCCGTAGAACACCAGACCGCCTTGCGCGAATCGTTTCTTCAGCCGCCATGCCAGTTGTTCGGCGAGTTCCCATTTCTGGTCGGACAGCGCCACGGTGCTCCATTCCGGACCATCCATGTTGTCGATCGACACAAAAGTCGGCTCGCCACCCTGGGTCAGGCGCACGTCGTGGGCAACCAGCTCGGTGTCAATTTTTTTGCCCAGGGCGTCTATGGCCAGCCACTGCGCTTCGTCGTACGGCTTGGTAACCCGCGGATCCTCGCGGATGCGCGTCACCGTCATGTCAAATTCAAAAGTCGTTTCGCAGGGCTCAACGGTGCCAATGATGGGGGCCGCACTGAAAGGGGACGGCGTGCAGGCGACGGGAATATGGCCTTCGCCGGTAAGCAGGCCGGAGGTCGCGTCGAGGCCGATCCAGCCGGCCCCCGGAATATAGGCCTCTGCCCACGCATGCAGGTCAGTGAAGTCGCGGTCCGGGCCAGGCTCACCCTCCAGCGGGGGTTGATCGGGCTTCAACTGGATCAGGTAACCGGAGACGAAGCGTGCGGCCAAGCCGCAATGACGCAGGATCTGCACCATCAGCCAGCCGCTGTCACGGCAGGAACCGTTTTTATGCTGCAGTGTATGTTCGCAGGTTTGCACGCCGGCTTCCATGCGAACCTGATAGGTGATATCGCTCGTCAGTTTGCTGTTGACGGCGATCAGGAAGTCGACGGTGCTGCCGGTGGCGGGCAGGGTAGCGCGAAAATCAGTCAGCCATTTCTTCAATAACGGACCTTGTTCGTCCAGCGCCAGGTATGGAGTCAGGTCGCGCAGCAATTCGGGCGGATAGGCGAACGGAAACTTTTCGGCGTAGGGTTCGATGAAAAAATCGAACGGGTTGATCACCGTCATGTCGGCGACCAGGTCCACGGTGATCTCGAGAATTCGCGCCCTTTCGTCTTTGAAGACGATGCGCGCGATGTGATTGCCGAAGACGTCCTGGTGCCAGTTGATGAAGTGGTCTTCCGGCTTGATGTTCAGCGAATACGACAGGATGGGCGTGCGGCAACTGGGCGCCGGGCGCAGACGGATCTCGTGCGGTGCAATGATGACGTCGCGATCGTAGCGATAGCGCGACTGGTGGTGCAACGCGATCTGGATCATGGCTGGCGCTCCGCAGAACACCGTCGGCGTGGATTGGCGCTAGAGACCGACATTCCAGTCCGGATTGGGCAGATCGGTGAATACTTTGCGCAAACCTTCACCCCACTTCTGATGCACCATCGTGAAATACGGATCGGTTTCCTCGATTTTGTGCTGGAAGGACACTTGCAGCGAGTCGGCGCGGTAGATGAGCAGGTCGATCGGTAACCCGACGGAAATATTGCTGCGGATGGTCGAGTCGAAAGAAACCAAGAGGCACTTGGTCGCTTCCAGCAGACTGGTCTCAGGTGTGACGACGCGGTCAATAACCGGTTTGCCGTATTTGCTTTCGCCAATCTGGAAATAAGTCGTCTCCGGGGTTGCTTCAATGAAATTGCCTTCGCTGTAGACCTGAAACAGCCGCATGCGTCCGCCGGCGATCTGGCCGCCGACGATGAAAGACGCGCCGGCATCAACGTTGGCCTGCTGCAGGTACGCGCCGTCGCGCTCGCGCACCTCGCGCATGGCTTGACCGACCATCTCCGCTGCTTCGTACATCGACTTTGCGTCGTAGAGCGTGCGTTTCGCACCGGGGTCGCGCTGGTCTTCGTCGAGCAAATTGATCGCGCTTTGCGTGACCGACAGGTTGCCCGAACTCAGGATGACAATGACGCGGTCGCCGTCGCGGCTGAATACCCGCATCTTGCGAAATCGGGAAATATGGTCGACGCCGGCATTGGTTCGTGTATCGGATGCGAAAACCATGCCGGCATTCAGGGTCAAAGCGACGCAATAGGTCATGTTGTGGTGCAGCAAAAAAAGGATGGTGGCGAAGCATAGGGGATGCGGTCAGGGCTGACAAGCCCGAAATGGCGGCAATTTTTCGGGTTTTACCGGCCAAAATGCCCTGCATCAGGCACTCTGTTTCTGGGTTGCACCCTGAGATTGAGACTGGGTCTGGGACGATTTCGTTTCCGGTTCGAATACCGGAACCAGGAAATTCTGGTTCAGCTCCGCACCCAGCGTATGCAGTTTTTCCAGGAACTCCATCAGGTATTCGTGAAGACCGACCTCCATGATCTGATCAACCCGGCCGTAGTGCAATTGTGCGTGCAGTTCGCCGGCGAGACGCTCCGGTTCCATCGACTCCTTTTTGCACAGGTCGCCGAGAATTTCGTAGATTTCGTTCATGCAGGCATGCAGCGAACGCGGCATGTCTTCGTGCAGCAGCAGCAATTCGGCGACGCGCTTGGGTGTAATGACGTCACGGTAAATTCTACGGTAAGCGCTCAGCGCGCTGACCGAGCGCAGCAAGGCGCTCCACTGGTAGTAGTCCACCGCGCCGCCCACTTCGTCGGCGCTGGGCAGCAGGGTGTGATATTTGACATCGAGCAGCCGCACCGTATTGTCTGCGCGCTCCATGAAGGTTCCAAGGCGGATAAATTGATAGGCTTCGTCGCGCAGCATGGTGCCTACGGTGACGCCACGGAACTGGTGGGACTGGGTCTTGATCCATTCAAAGAATTCGTTGATACCGCCATTGGACAGTGCTGTCAGGCTGCGGCTGCGTAGTTCCAGCCACATGGCATTCAGATCCTCATACATTTCAGTCGTCAGCAAGCCGCGCATGCTGCGGCCATTCTCGCGGGCGGCGCGCATCAGCGAATAGATACTCGATGGATTCGTATTGTCGAGCACCATGAATCGCAGCACCTTGTCTGACGTGACGGGCCCCGGATTGTCTGCGTAATATTCCTTGGCTAAACCGTTGATGACCAGCGGCAGCGCCCATGGCTCCGCCCAGGCCCGTTCTTCATCGGTGACGCGGTAGGGTAACAACGACATGCGATAGGTGATGTCGAGCAGGCGAGCGGTGTTTTCGGCGCGTTCGATCTGCCGTGACATCCAGTAAAGGTTGTTGGCTTGGCGACTTAGCATGATTGATCCTCCAGCACCCAGGTGTCTTTGGTGCCGCCACCCTGGGATGAATTGACTACCAGCGAACCTTTATTCAATGCAACCCGGGTCAGACCACCAGGCACCAGCGTGACTTCGCGCCCGGCCAATACATAAGGGCGCAGATCTACGTGCCGCGGCACAATTTCGGAATCGATGAAAGTCGGGCAGGTCGACAGCGCCAGCGTGGGCTGCGCAATGTAATTTTTTGGATTCTTTTCGATCAGCTTGCGAAACTCGGCGATCTGCTCCTTGGTCGAGGTCGGGCCGACGAGCATGCCGTACCCGCCGGAACCGTGAACTTCCTTGACGACCAGTTCGGGCAGGTGTTTTAGCGTATAGGCAAGGTCTTCGGGGTCGCTGAGCTTGTAAGTCGGTACATTCTCAATGATCGGTTTTTCATTCAGGTAGAACTCGATCATTTTCGGCACATAAAGGTAAGTTGATTTGTCATCAGCGACACCGGTGCCTATGGCATTGGCGAGATTGACGTTGCCGGCGCGGTAAGCCGAAAACAATCCGGGTACACCCAACGCAGAATCCGGGCGGAATGCCAATGGATCGAGAAAGTCGTCGTCGATACGGCGATAGATGACGTCCACCCGTTGCGGCCCTTCGGTGGTGCGCAGGTAGACAATGTCGTTGGCGACGAACATGTCCTGGCCTTCAACCAGTTCCACGCCCATTTGCTGGGCAAGAAACGCGTGCTCGAAATAGGCGCTGTTATGCGCGCCTGGCGTCATGACCACGACGGTGGGCTGGCTGGCTTGAGGGGGGGCTACAGCCCGCAGATTTTCCAGCAGATCATCGGCAAAATGGTCAACCGGTGCGACCGGCATTCTGCTGAAAAGATCCGGGAACAGGCGCATCATCATCTTGCGATTTTCCAGCACGTAAGACACGCCGGACGGTGTGCGCAGATTGTCTTCGAGTACGTAGAACTGCCCCTCATCGGTCTTGACGATGTCTACACCGGCGATGTGAACATAGACGTCACCCGGCAACTGCACGCCTTTCATTTCCGCCCGGTAGGCCGGATTACCGGTAAATTGTGATGCCGGCATGATGCCGGCCTTGACGATTTCCTGGTCGTTGTACACGTCCTTGAGAAAAGCATTCAGGGCGCGCACCCGCTGGCAGGCGCCGTCGCTGATGATTTTCCAGGCGGCCGGACGGATGATTCTGGGAATAATGTCGAAAGGTATCGAACGTTCGTCGCCGGATTCGTCACCGTACACCGCAAAGGTGATACCCAAGCGGGTGTAGAGCGCATTCGCTTCGCGCTGTTTTTGCTGCAGGAAATCAGGTTGCTGGCTTTTCAGCCATTCGGCATGCGCTTGGTAATGAGGACGGATGGATCCGTCGGCAGCACGCATTTCGTCAAATGGAGATTTGGCGCTCATAGTGCTCCCTTTATTTATTTTTCTGAGTTGATTGTTTTTTTATGTTTTTCTCTGGCTCTCTCTGTAGTTAGATATGACCGCAGGATTGCAGTTATGTTCATTTAAAATAGCGCAAATCCACCAAAAACGCCAATCGCGCCGTCACATACCTGTGCGGCCAAATGCAAATGCAAATGGCATGCGGGTGTTGCAGCAAGCGAAAAAACATGCATATCAACAAACATTTACGACTGGTCAATAACCCGGATAGCGCCGCTGTACATTTGTGGGCGGAGCGTGCCGTAGCGCGTTTTGATCATGTTGGGTCTGCCATGGTGCGCACCGTTTTGGAGCACTCCGCCCGGGTGTTGTCCGATGCACAACTGGCGCAGGCACAGGCCGTGGCAGATACCCTGCTGGAACTTGAGCTGGATCACGAGGCGGTGGCAGCTGCGCTGATCGTTCCGGTTTTGCGAGCGCACCCGGATTCGGTGCGGGAAATTCGCGAAAAATTTGGTGCCGCGATTGCCGATCTCGCTGAAGGCGTCGTGCGCATGGGGGAGCTCGGCGCATTGTCGGCCGGTGCTGAATCGCCGCAGCGACCGGAAGCACAGGCTGCGCAGCTGGAGTCATTGCGCAAGATGCTGCTGGCCATGGTGCAGGATGTGCGCGTGGTGCTGATCAAACTGGCAGATCACCTCCAGGAATTGCGTGCGCTGGTGAAATCCGGTGATGCGCAACAGCGCGTGAAAATCGCCGAACTGACGCGTGACCTGTTCGCGCCGCTGGCCAACCGGCTGGGTGTCTGGCAATTCAAATGGGAGCTCGAAGATCTGGCCTTACGGGTGCTGGATAACGACAGCTACAAGCGCATAGCTCGCCTGCTGGACGAGAAGCGCCTGGACCGCGAGCGTTACATTGAGAACGTCATCGCAGTGCTCAAGGGCGAAGTAGCGCGTGCCGGCATCGTCGGCGAAGTCAGCGGCCGGCCCAAGCACATCGCCAGCATCCATCGCAAAATGCAGAGTAAGGGCATTGATTTTGAAGGACTTTATGACGTACGTGCGGTACGGGTCCTGGTGCGCGACGTGAAGGACTGTTATGCGGTGCTGGGCATCGTGCACAGCTTGTGGTCGCCGTTGCCCAAGGAGTTTGACGATTACGTCGCCAAACCCAAAGCCAACGATTACCGTTCACTGCATACCGCGGTGATCGGCCCCGAGGGCAAGTCGGTGGAAGTGCAGATCCGCACGCACGAAATGCACCAGCATTCCGAACTCGGCGTGGCGGCGCACTGGCAATACAAGGAAGGTGGACGACAGGACAAGGGCTACCAGGAAAAAATTGCCTGGCTGCGGCAGGTGCTGGAGTGGAAGGACGAAATCAGCGACGCCGGCGAATTTGCCGAGCAGTTCCGCACCGGCTTGTTCGAGGATTCGGTCTATGTGTTCACGCCGCAGGGGCGGGTGATCGATTTGCCGAAAGGCTCGACGCCGATTGATTTCGCATATCACGTGCATACCGAATTGGGCCATCGTTGCCGCGGCGCCAAGGTCGACGGCGCGATGGTGCCGCTCAATACACCGCTGACCAACGGCCAGCAGGTGGAAATCCTCGCAGCGAAACAGGGTGCGCCCAGCCGCGATTGGCTGAATCCGCAACTGGGTTATCTGAAGAGCAACGGTGCGCGTGGCAAGGTGCGCCAGTGGTTCAACCGTCAGAACCTGGATGCTGATATTGCCCAGGGCCGGGCGGTGCTGGAGAAGGAACTGCAACGGTTGGGCAGGAGCAAGCTGAACCTGGACCAGCTGGCGACGGACATGGGTTTCGACAAGCTCAACGATCTGCTGACGGCGTTCGGGCGTGGCGAAGTCGGTCCCAAGGCCTTGCATGACGCACTGACGGAGGATGAGGCGGTACCGCCGCCTGTTTCCGCACCGGCCATGGTTACGCGCAAGGCTTCCGGCAGTGGCGGTGGAGTGCTGGTGGTCGGGGTGGATAAATTGCTGACCAAGCCGGGCAAATGTTGCCGGCCGGCGCCGCCTGAACCCATCGTCGGCTTTGTTACGCGAGGCCGCGGGGTGACCGTGCACCGGGCCAGCTGCAGCAGCGTCAAACGACTGGATCCCGAGCGCATGGTGGCGGCGGAGTGGGGTGATGCAGCAGGCGTCACTTTTCCGGTCGAAGTGGATGTGGAGGCCGTGGACCGTACCGGACTGCTCCGCGATCTGTCGGAGGTGCTGTCACGCGAACGCATCAATGTCATAGGCACCAAATCGTCCAGCCGTGATCTTGCGGCTCGCCTGCGTTTCACGCTGGAAGTGGCCAACCTGGAACAGTTGAACCATGCGCTGGCGCTGGTGCGCGAGGTCAAGGGCGTGGTACGTGCCGACCGACGCCGGACAGGATGATGAGATTTTACAGTAAGAAAGTATGTTAACTAATTGTTTATATT
>JBBKXO010000334.1:0-8442 GCA_037969525.1 Burkholderiales bacterium
TATCCGAGAGCTTGAAAAAGAAATGCTCCGATGCCTTGCGCACCGGCGCGGCGCCGGAAACGGTTGAATACGGGTTTTTCAGGTCGGTGGGTGCGTAGGTGGCGCCACAGACTTCACAGGAGTCGCCGTACTGGTCCTTGGCACCGCACTTGGGACACGCGCCCTTGATGTAGCGATCGGGCAGGAACATCTGTTTGACCGGATCGTAGAACTGCTCGACCGAACGCGTGGCAATCAGGTCGGCGGCCTTGAGTTTTCCGTAGATTTCCGCGCACAGCGTTTCGTTTTCCGGCGAATCGGTGGTGTAGTAGTTGTCGAAACTGACGCCGAAACTGTCGAAGTCGCGCTTGTGCTCGTGCCAGACGCGGTCTATCAGTTGTTTCGGTGTAATGCCTTCGGCATCGGCGCGCAGCATGATCGGTGTGCCGTGGGTGTCGTCCGCGCCCACGTAGTGCACTTCATGGCCCTGCATACGCTGGAAACGTACCCAGATATCCGTCTGTATGTATTCGACCAGATGGCCTAAATGAATGGCGCCGTTGGCGTACGGCAGCGCTGACGTAACCAGTATCCGGCGTGGCTTTTGGGTGATCTCAGTCATGAATACTTAATTGGAAAGCCGAGGCTGCCGTCGTAGACCTGCAGCACTGACGTGACGAGTATGCGACGGTGTAGCATGGGTGAGTTAGGCAGGCGAAGCTAAAGGGTTGAATTGTAACAAACTATTCGGCAGTTTCAGGGTTGCGCACAGGCAAACGGGGCGATGATTCGCGACTAGTCAAAAAAACCTTTGCCAGCATGGGGTTGTGGTGGTCTGAGGGGGGCTATCTCGCTACAATCGCGGGCTCCACTTGCATTACGAACGGATTTCGAACCATGGCTACTACTACGATTACCGAGCAGGACGTCCAGACCGCACTCAAGCAACTGATCGATCCCAATACCAAGGCGGACTATGTTTCGAGCAAGTCTGCAAAAAATATCAAAATCGACGGCAACAATGTCGCTGTGGACATCCTGCTGGGTTATCCAGCCAAAAGTCAGGTCGAGCCGATCCGCAAGGAAGTGGCGGCGAAACTGAAAACGTTGCCCGGCGTCGGCAGCGTGACAGTCAATGTATCGATCAAAATTGTTTCACACGCCGTGCAGCGCGGCGTCAAGCTGATCCCCGGCGTTAAAAACATCATTGCGATTGCTTCGGGCAAGGGGGGGGTCGGCAAGAGCACGACTGCAGTGAATCTCGCGCTGGCGCTGGCCGCCGAGGGCGCCAGTGTCGGGGTGCTCGATGCCGACATTTACGGACCATCACAGCCGATGATGCTGGGGATTGCCGGCCGCCCTGAATCCAAGGACGGCAAGTCGCTGGAGCCGATGGAAGCGCACGGCCTGCAGGCGATGTCCATCGGGTTCCTGATTGATACCGAAACGCCGATGGTATGGCGCGGTCCGATGGTGACTCAGGCGCTGGAGCAACTGGTGAACGAAACAAAATGGCGCGACGTCGATTACCTGATTGTCGATCTGCCGCCGGGTACCGGAGACATCCAGTTGACGCTGGCGCAGCGGGTGCCGGTCACCGGCGCGGTGATTGTCACCACCCCGCAGGACATTGCGCTGATCGATGCGCGCAAGGGTCTCAAAATGTTCGAGAAGGTCGGCATTCCCATACTCGGCATCGTCGAAAACATGACGCTGCATATCTGCTCGAAATGCGGTCACGAAGAGCATATTTTCGGCGAAGGCGGCGGCGCGCGCATGGGAACTGACTACAACGTCGAACTGCTGGGCGCATTGCCACTGGACATGAACATTCGCAAGCAGGCCGACTCCGGCAGGCCGACCGTGGTGGCTGATCCTGATGGCCGGGTGGCGGAAATTTACCGGCAGATTGCACGACGGGTCGCGGTGAAGATTGCCGAAAAGCAGCAGGACCATTCAGCGGCATTCCCGAAAATTGTCGTCAAGAACACCTGACGGGCTGTTCGGGCAGCCCCGGAAAACCCTTCCGCAGCCGCGGAATTCAGCTTTAATATAGGGACACCATGCGCTTTCGCTTCCCGATTATCATCATCGACGAGGATTTTCGCTCGGAAAACTCGAGTGGTCTGGGCATACGCGCCCTGGTCAAGGCCATCGAGGAAGAAAGCATGGAGGTTCTCGGTGTTACCAGTTACGGCGACCTTTCTTCGTTCGCCCAGCAGCAGTCGCGCGCTTCTGCTTTCATCCTGTCGGTGGATGATGATGATTTTTCGGCGCAGGAACTCGAATCGACGATTTCCGATCTGCGTGTCTTCGTCAAGGCGATCCGGTTTCGCAATGCCGACATTCCGATCTTTCTCTATGGCGAAACCCATACTTCGCGGCATATTCCGAACGACGTGCTGCGCGAACTGCACGGTTTCATTCACATGTTCGAGGACACGCCGGAATTCGTGGCGCGTTACATCGTGCGTGAAGCCAAGTCTTATCTCGACAACCTAGCGCCGCCGTTTTTCCGCGCACTGACCCATTACGCGCAGGACGGGTCTTATTCCTGGCACTGCCCGGGACATTCCGGTGGCGTGGCTTTCCTGAAGAGTCCCGTTGGACAGATGTTCCACCAGTTCTTCGGCGAAAACCTGCTGCGCGCTGACGTCTGCAACGCGGTTGATGAACTGGGTCAGCTGCTCGACCATTCCGGTCCGGTCGCGGCCTCCGAGCGCAACGCTGCACGAATATTCAATTGCGACCACCTGTTTTTCGTCACTAACGGCACTTCGACCTCGAACAAGATGGTGTGGCATTCGACGGTGGCACCGGGTGACGTGGTGATCGTTGACCGCAACTGCCATGTGTCGATCCTGCATGCCATCACCATGACGGGTGCGGTGCCGGTGTTCCTGATGCCGACCCGCAACCACTTCGGCATTATCGGTCCGATCCCGCTGGAAGAATTCACCTGGGAAAACATCGAGAAAAAAATCCGTGCCAATCCGTTTGCTTCGAAGTCGAAATCCAAGCCACGCATCCTGACGATTACCCAGAGCACTTACGACGGGATTCTCTATAACGTCGATGTCATCAAGGAAAAACTCGACGGCAAGATCGACACCCTGCATTTCGATGAAGCCTGGCTGCCGCATGCGACCTTCCACAAGTTCTATCACGGCATGCATGCCATCGGCCGCAATCGGCCGCGCACCAAGGAATCGGTGGTGTTTTCGACGCAGTCCACGCACAAACTGCTGGCCGGGCTGTCGCAGGCCTCGCAGATCCTGGTGCAGGACAGCGAGACGCGCAAGCTCGACTACGACACCTTCAACGAAGCGTACCTGATGCACACCTCGACCTCGCCCCAGTACGCGATCATCGCGTCCTGCGATGTGGCGGCTGCAATGATGGAGCCGCCGGGCGGCACCGCACTGGTGCAGGAGTCGATACACGAAGCGCTGGATTTCCGCCGCGCGATGCGCAAGGTTGATGCCGAGTTCGGCAAGGACTGGTGGTTCAAGGTGTGGGGGCCGGAGCGGCTGGCCGCTGAAGGCGTCGGCAACCGTGATGACTGGATGCTGCGGCCGTCGGAACGCTGGCACGGCTTCGGTAATCTGGCGCCGGGCTTCAATATGCTCGATCCGATCAAGGCCACGGTGATCACGCCGGGTATGGATGTGACCGGAAAATTTGCCAAGACCGGCATTCCGGCGGCAGTGGTGACTCGGTATCTCGCCGAGCACGGCATCATCGTCGAGAAGACCGGGCTCTATTCCTTTTTCATCATGTTCACCATCGGCATTACCAAGGGCCGCTGGAATACGATGGTCACCGAACTGCAGCAGTTCAAGGATGACTACGACAACAATCGTCCGCTGTGGCGCGTGCTGCCGGAATTCCTGGCCGCGCATCCGCGCTACGAAAAGATCGGCCTCAAGGATCTGTGCGAGCAGATCCACGGCGTGTACAAGGCGAACGACATCGCACGACTGACCACCGAGATGTATCTGTCGGACATGCAGCCGGCGATGCCGCCCGCCGAAGCCTGGGCGCGCATGGCGCACCGCAAGATCGAACGCGTCGAGATCGACAAGCTGGAAGGGCGGGTGGCCAGCGTGTTGTTGACGCCGTATCCGCCGGGAATCCCGTTGCTGATTCCGGGTGAGCGTTTCAACAGCACCATCGTGCGTTACCTGCAGTTCGCGCGCATGTTTAACCATCAGTTCCCGGGTTTTGAAACCGACATCCACGGCCTGGTGACCGAGAACGGCAAGGAACAGGCGCGCTATTACGTCGATTGCGTCGCCGGTGATTGATCATATAACTAATTGTTTTTATTGATAAAATAAGGACAATGTTGTGGTGCTGGCCTGGGAGATCGAAAGTGCATTGCCCGGCGCATCATGGCCTGCCGTTCCGTCGCCGGGGGCAGCGACACTGCTAGCCCTGCAATACCAGCTCGAGCAGTCGCAGTGGCTGTCAGCCGATGCACTTGCCCAGTCGCAATTAACCCAGCTCGCCAGTGTTGTTGCGCATGCACAGGAAACCGTGCCGCATTACCGTGAGCGCTGGGCGGGGAAATACGATCCGTCGATTGCGCTGACCTGGGAAGCATTCACGCGGCTGCCGTTGCTGACGCGCGCCGATCTGCAGACACGATTCGACAAAATGAAGAGTGCGCGGATTCCCGCTCAGCACGGCGCGATCGCTGAAGCGCGCACTTCAGGGTCCACTGGCACGCCGGTCTGCGTCCTGAAAACCGAACTGTGCGGGCTGTTCTGGAAGGCGTTCACGATGCGTGAACACGCATGGCACAACCGCGATCTGCAGGGCAAGCTGGCGGCGATCCGGCAGGGTGTCAAACGTGATGAGGGTGAAGGATGGGGTGCAGCGACGCAGGGCGTGGTGCGCACCGGACGCGCGGCCACGCTGCCGGTCAGCACGCCGGTCAGCGAACAACTGCAATGGCTGCAGCAGCAGGATCCGGAATACCTGCTGTCGCATCCGACCAACCTTGGCTCGCTTGCGGAGTTATCGCTCAAGCTTGGTGTGCGGTTGCCCCGGTTGCGCGAAGCCAGGACCAGCGGTGAAGTGTTGTCCCCTGAAGTGCGCGAACTGTGCCGGGAAGCATGGGGCGTTACTGTCGTGGATATGTATTCGTCAAACGAAATGGGTTACATCGCGTTGCAGTGTCCGGAAACCGGCAGCTATCACGTCATGGCTGAAGGCCTGGTGGTCGAAGTGCTGGACGAGGATGGTGTTCCTTGTCTGCCGGGTACAGCGGGACGGATTGTCGTCACTGCGCTCAATAACTTTGCGACACCGTTGATACGCTACGTGATCGGCGATTACGCCGAGGTTGGCGGGCAGTGTTCGTGCGGCCGCGGTTTGCCGACGCTCCGGCGTATCGTCGGACGTGGGCGCAACATGCTGGTGCTGCCGGGTGGCGGGCGCATGTGGCCCATATTCTCGATGCGCGGCCTGACCGAACTGCTACCGATCGCTCAATATCAGTTCGTGCAGAAGGAGGTACACCTGCTAGAGGCTCGATTGGTGGTGCTGACTCCTTTTACTGCTTCGCAGGAAGACCAGATTGTCAGGCATCTGGTTGCACAATTGCCGGATGGTTTCCGTGTAAAAGTTGTTTTTTGTGAAGCCATTGCGCGCAGTGCTGGTGGAAAATTCGAGGATTTTGTTTCCGAGATTATCTGACCGGTGGCGTGGTCACCACGACATCAGTCAAGTACGGCGACCAGACATGCGTATTCGGAATGATCGGGAATGGTGGGGCCTGCGATACAATTATTCCCGGAGCCAGGTGCGGTAGATCGAGACCAGTGAGTCAGTGCCAGCCCCGATTGTTCGAACAGTTCCTGGAGTTCCTGTTCGCTGCTTACCGCATGAGTGGTTTGGTGCAAGGCATATTGCTCCGCCAGTCTGGTGATATTTGATGGGTCGATGTCTTGCACACCACGGAGCAGTGGCAGGCGCATTTCTACCGCCCTGGTGAAAAGCGCTATCTGTTCGGCGGAAAATCTTACCGGGCCTTCGGTGTGCGGACGAATGCGGTTTACGGTAACGATTCTGCCCCCCAGTCGCAACAGCCTGGTCCACTGTCGCAGCAGCAGTTCACGGCCCTTCCGGTCAAACTGGGCAATAAACGAGTCCGTACATATCAGATCGAATGATCCGTATTCATCGTAATCCAGTATGTCGACACAGCGACAGGAGATCTGCATAGACGTCCTGGATGCATACCATTTGCATAGCTCGAGCGGGGTCTGACACCGATCGAGAACTGTAATATTTGGAGGTGTGTCGCGACCAGAAAATGCTTCCCGTAATTTTTCGAGCATTCCATAGTCGGCGGTGCCAGAGATCAGTATTCTCGGATTTTCAGGTTGCGGCAACGAAAGTGATTGATGGAAAAATGCGGCATGGAGATCTGGCGTAGTGATCATGTTGAGCAGCCGGAGATATTGCCATGTGCCGTGATTCCAGGCACATGTGATGCCGGTTTCTGGATCCGTGCGACACAGGTTTTTGGAAAGACGTTCCGCAACGGGTGCACTTTCCAGGAGCATTGCCCTAGGGTCTGTTGTTGTGGAATCAGAGTGGTCGAATCTGGTTTTTGACATGAGCGAGCAATATAGCAGGGGGTGAAGCAATTTTTCGGAGTGATATTATTCCTGCAGTGTAATTCATGGTGTCGGATGAATCTTTCGATTGATATTCACTCAGCATTGTCAGGTCAGCACTGGCCGGCGATTCCCAATGATGATGGGGCGCGCATGCTGGCACTGCAGTTCCAGTTCAGCCAGTCGCAGTGGTGGTCACCGGAACAACTGCGGGAACATCAACTGCGGCAGTTCCAGCAGATTTTCCGGCATGCGGTGACCACGGTACCCTATTACCGGCAGCATGATGCGCACCGGCTGGCATCGGGCACGATGTCCTGGGACCAGTACCGTGAATTGCCGGTCATCACCCGAAGCGTCGTGCAACAGGCAGGCAATGCCATGCACAGTTCGGCGCCGCCGCGCGAGCACGGTGCATTGAATCGCACCGAATCCTCGGGTTCGTCCGGCTCGCCGCTGGTGACGCCGGGCACACAGTGGTCACAGTTGATGTGGCAGGCGCTGCTGTTACGCGAGCATCTGTGGCACCGGCGTGACTTGCGCGGCAAGCTCGCTGCGATCCGCAGCAAGACGACGGATGGGCGCTTTCCGGGGTGGGGACCCGCTACCGCTGCATTTGTGACCGGGCCTTCGGTGGTGCGCAGCCTGTCTGTGGATCTGGACGAACAGTTGCAGTGGCTGGCGCGCGAGGATCCCGATTATCTGATGTCCTATGCCACCAATGTGCAGGCGCTGGCGGCGCGCAGCCTGGAATTGGGATTACGTCTGCCGCGGCTGAAACAGGTGCGCACCTATGGCGAAATGCTGCGCCCGGAGGCGCGCGGCATCGTGCGTGTAGCGTGGGGCGTGGAGATTGCCGACAGCTACAGCGCCGAAGAATTGGGTTATATCGCCTTGCAGTGCCCGGAAGGCGGGCATTACCACGTGCAGGCGGAGAGCCTGATTGTCGAGGTGCTCGGTCCGGACGGCGAGCCGTGCGGGTCCGGCGAAACCGGGCAGGTGGTCGTTTCAACGCTGCACAACTTTGCGATGCCGCTGATCCGTTACGCCAGCGGCGACTATGCCGAAGTCACCGGACCCTGTGCCTGCGGCCGCGGTTTGCCGGCGTTGCGGCGCATCGTTGGTCGTCAGCGCAATATGCTGGTGCGCCCCGACGGTGTGCGGCACTGGCCGAGTTTCCCGTCAGAGGCCTGGCGGGAGATCGCGCCCGTGACACAGATTCAGCTGGTGCAGGATGCTGCAGATCATGTGATCGCCAAAGTAGTGGCGCTGCGTGAAATTTCCGCAGCGGAAGAGGCGCAGTTCATCAGCGCGTTGCAGAACTGCTTGGGCTGGCCCTTCCGTATCACGCTGACGCGCGTGGATGCGATTGCGCGCGGCGCTGGCGGAAAATACGAAGATTTTGTGTCGTTGTTGAATCCATGACGTAAGTCAGGGCGCCAGCTTTTTCACCTGCTCCATCCACGCGGTGGCTTGCCCGTCGGCTTCTTTCTTCTGTGCGTCGGACAAATTTTTCGTCAAGGCATCGAGGCTCAGCAGCGCCAGAGCGTCGCCCTGCAGCGCTGCTACCTTGACCCAGTAGTAGGCCTCCTGCGGATTGCGTTCGACGCCCTTGCCTTCGCTGAGCAGCAGACCGAGGTTGTACTGGGCCTGGACGTGGCCGCGGCGCGCGGCTTCGCGAAACCAGCGTACGGCGCGCGCGTAATCCACAGCGACGCCTTCGCCCTGCACATAGGTCAGACCGAGGTTGTACTGGGCACCGGGGTCGTTCTGTGCGGCGGCGAAATTCCACCAGCGATGGGCTGTGGCGAGATTTTTGGGCACGCCGTATCCA